>CAIVHI010000343.1 GCA_903905685.1 uncultured Bacteroidota bacterium
ACCTTTTAAGCATACGTTGATGAAATTTATTTACGCTACCCTATTGTGCGGGCTTATGATTGGCACGGTTCAGGCTCAAAGCCTGTGGCAGAAGTCAGACCCCGGCACTTTGCCTAAGAATCTGGGCCGTATCCTTGCCAAGGCGGAAATAGCCTACCTGCTGGACGAAGCCGGCTTGAAAAGCTCGCTGGCCAATGCAGGTAGCGATGCAACAACCGCAGTGACCGTGGCGCTGCCGTTGGCAAATGGAACGTTCCGCAACTTTAAACTTTGGCGAAACACTTTGATGCCAAAGGCACTTGCAGAGAAATATCCTGCAATTTCGACCTACACCGGGCAGGCTGAAGGCAATGCCACCATAACCGTGAAAGCCGACTTCACCGTCTACGGGTTTCACGCCATGATTTTCGATGGTGCCAACACCACGCTTACAGACCCTTATGACCTGTATGGCGATGCGCTGTATATAGTAAGGTTGGCAAAAGACGAGACCAAGCCGGCCGCAGACCGCATGAAATGCGCGAATGGGACGGCTGACGATTTGCAGCTTTCGGCATCGCTTGACGTTGTTTTGAAACCGATGGTTTCGAAGGCCGTCATCAATGGCGCGCAATTGCGCACCTACCGGTTGGCATTGTCGGCCGACGAGTTTTATTGCCAGGCAGCAACCGGATTAAGTTCTCCCAGCATTGCGCAGTGCCTTAGTGCAATGACCACCACCATGAACCGGGTAAACGGAGTTTACGAGCGCGAATTTTCGGTCACCATGCAGTTTGTTGCCAAAGAAGACACCTTGATTTGGCCCACGCTCTACTCCATAAACGGGAAAGACACCTTTTCGGCTATTGACGGTTCGCCAAGTAGTTGTGTAGCCGTAAACCAATATGTTTGCGATTCGATAATTGGAAGTGCGCATTATGACATTGGCCACGTTTTCACTACCGGTGCGGGTGGCGAGTCGCAGGTAGCCTGCGTATGCCAAACGGGACTTAAGGCGCAGAGCGTTACCGGCCAGGCAACCCCGGTTGGCGACGGCTTCGACATCAATTATGTTGCTCACGAAATGGGGCATGAATTTGGAGCGGAGCACTCCTTCAACGACAATATGTCGGGAAGTTGCAGCGGCAATGCAGTGTCCCAATTTGCTTACGAGCCCGGGAGCGGAACCACCATCATGTGCTATGCGGGCATTTGTGCGCCCGACGACATTCAACCCAACAGCGATGCCTATTTCTCGGCAATAAGCCTGTTGCAAATCCGCAACTTCATCAACACTACCGGGGATGGATGTGCAGCGAAAACGGCCACCGAGAACCTCCCCGTGCATGTAGATTCTTTCTCTGCAAGTTATTCCATTCCGTACCTTACCCCATTTGAGCTTACGGCACCCGTTGCCATAGACTCCACTACCGATACCTCGACTACGTATTGTTGGGAACAATGGAATTTGGGGGATTTTGGCATGACATTCGCTACCACCCACCTCTATGGCCCAATTTTCAGGTCTATTGCACCAACGGCTATTTCATCTACGCGGGTGTTCCCGAACGCGGGTCATGTAGCGGCGGGGATACTGAGTGACGCAGGCATAGAAGACGCACAAGGCGAAAAAGTACCCGACCAGGCCCGATACCTCACCTTCAAGCTATCCGTTCGCGATATTTACTTGGGCAATGGGTGCTTCCTCATTCCCGATGACACCATCCATCTCGACGTCATCAATACCGGTACAGGTTTTTCGGTAACGAGCCAGAACGCGATGGGCACGGTCTATTTGGGTGGCACCAGCCAAACCATTACCTGGAATGTGGCGAGCACGCCATCTGCCCCCATCGGGGCTGCATTCGTCGACATTTTCATGTCGGTAGACGGCGGCTATTCTTGGGCGTACCATTTGGGGACGTTTGAGAATACGGGAAGTGCAACGGTTGTGGTGCCCAATCCACCGGTTACCGTTGGTGCTGTGCGTTTCAAAGTGAAGGGACATAAGAACGTGTTTTTCAATGTGAACACTACGAATTTCACGGTGGAGAACAACCCGGCATTGCCCATAAGCACAGAAGTGGGGCACACTGTAGCAGCACCGGCGGCCGTGCATTTCGGCCTATACCCTAACCCTACAAGCGGCAATGTGTATTTCAGTGCCGATAATCTGGAAGTATATGGGGCACGCGTTTACGACATTTTGGGTCGCCAGGTTTGGAATGGCCGGTTTACGGCATCGAAAACGGTGCGGGTTGCCGACTGGCCGAAGGGTACCTATTCTGCGGTATTCTCGGACGACAAGCAAATTTTATCGGTCAAACAATTTTCGGTGGAGTAATAGGTTTTCCCTTGAACATCATATATTGCAAATTATTTTCAGGAAAATCATGAAAAAAGAGATTTTGGCTTTCGGTATTGCTCGGGAAATCTTCGGCAGTTCGTGCATTTCGACGGAGATGCAGGAAGGGGCAACCGTAGCCGATCTTCGGACCACATTGGAGGCGCAATTCCCGCGGCTTCGTGCATTGGCTTCCTATATGATTGCCGGCGACGACGAGTATGCCGCCCTTGACCGGAAGCTGGACTCACTGAAGGAAATCGCAATCATTCCGCCTGTTAGTGGCGGTTAAACATAGTCGTTATGGTTGACATAAAAATGAGTCAGCATCCCTTGAATCCTCGGGAATGTGTAGACTGGATTATGGATTCGGAATGTGGCGGCATCGACCTCTTCATAGGGCGTGTGCGCTCTGAGACATTGGGTAATAAGGTGGTGCAATTGGAATTCGAGTCTTATGAACAAATGGCGGTAAAAGAATTAAAATTGATTACCGACCACGTGATAGCCACCTGGAGCGTACAAAAGGTTTTGGTTCATCATAGGTTGGGGGTGCTGCGCGTTGGCGACATTCCCGTCATCATTGCGGTATCGGCCGAGCACCGCGATGCTGCGTTTGATGCCTGTAGATACATCATAGACACATTGAAGCGCACGGTACCCATTTGGAAGAAGGAAATTTATGAAGATGGCGAAGTGTGGGTTGCCGCCCATCCGTAGCCCAAGATTTTAACAGGAAGCCCAACTGCAATAGACCGTAACCATATGGCAACAACCTCACCGACCCCAAAAACCAACTCGGGTGCGCTGTCCACCCTCGTCACCGTGTTTTTTTTCTGGGGATTCATAGCCGCAGGAAACGGCGTGTTCATCCCATTCTGCAAACACTACTTCGACCTCGACCAGTTTCAGTCGCAGCTCATCGACTTTGCATTTTACGGAGCCTACTACTTGGGGGCGTTGTTGTTTTACATCATCGCTTCCGTATTTGGCAACGACCTGATTGCCAAGTGGGGATATAGAAACAGCATTGTGTATGGACTGGTGTTTTCGGCCTTGGGCGCGGGTGTGATGATTGCCGCGGTGAATGCGGGCTCGTTCCCCGGCATGCTTGCCGGGCTATTCACGGTGGCCTTGGGATTCTCTTTGCAACAGACTGCCGCCAACCCCTTCGCCACCCTTTTAGGGACTCCCGAAACCGGTGCACAACGCATTACTTTGGGAGGTGGCATCAATTCGTTCGGTACGGCCATCGGCCCCATCGTGGTGGCAGTGGCCCTGTTTGGCACTACCATTGCCAACGCGAGCCAAATCAATGCTTTGGGGCTCGATAAGGTCACCATTCTTTATGCCTGTGTGGGTGCATTGTTTTTGGTGGCTGCAGGTTTGTTCCTGTTTTCCAAGAAGCTGCCCGCAGGCAAGTTTGAATCTCATTCCGAAAAATCCCCGAAGGCCTTGGGTGCGTTGCTACTGCTCACCGTATTGCTTGTTGCCGTATTCATCCCGGTGTTCCGCAGCTATATCGTCGATAAAAATGCACCAGTAGACGTGGATGTACAATCGGTGCGGTTCAAGTGGTTGTTGGCCGGCTTGGTTTCCATAGTGGGCATCCTGTTGGCTTCGCTGGGTGCTGCGAGCAGGAAGCCTGAGGGTTGGGGTGCCATGCGCTATCCGCAATTGGTGCTGGGCATGTTGGCCATCTTCACTTATGTGGGTGTGGAAGTGACCATTCAAAGCAATTTAGGGGAGTTATTGAAACAACATGACTTCGGAGGCTATGTCTCCTCGGGCGTAGCACCATTTATATCCATGTACTGGGGCAGCTTGATGATAGGCCGCTGGACGGGCTCCATCCGCAATTTCGACCCCTCCGAAAACCTGAAACGCATATTGCTCATCGTTGTGCCGGTACTTGCTTTTGGCGTAGTGCTTCTGGTGAATGCCATTGCGCAAAACGACATTCATCCGTTTTATGGCTACATCGTTTGCGTGCTCCTGCAATCGGCAGCCTTCTTTATGACCGGCGATAAGCCTGCCAGAACCTTAATGTTGTTTTCGGGATTGGGAGCGTTGTGCATGCTATTGGGTATTTGCACCGTCGGCACGGTCTCGATATACGCCTTCCTGAGTGGCGGCCTTTTTTGCTCCGTGATGTGGCCATGTATATTTGCCCTCTCCATTGCAGGCCTCGGCAGTTATACCGGTCAGGGGTCAGCGTTTTTGATTATGATGATTTTGGGAGGCGCCATTTTGCCTCCACTGCAAGGCAAGCTTGCCGACATACCGTCTGTCGGCATCCATTACTCCTACGTCATCCCCGCCGTCGGCTTTGGGTATTTGGCATGGTTTGGATTTGCGGTGCGGAACATTCTGAAAAAACAAGGTTTGGACTATGACGCCGGTACTGGGCATTGATATTGGCGGCACCAATACCGCATTTGGACTGGTAGATGCCGATGGCCATGTGATTGCCCACGGCTCACTCCCCACGCGTGGACATGGCTCGTTCGAAGCATTCGTAGAGGCCGTCAGAGTTGCCGTGCAAGACTGTATGGATGCAGTGGGCATAGCCGCAATAAGTGGCGTAGGCGTGGGGGCACCCAACGGGAACTATTTCACCGGGAATATCGTATTTGCCCCCAACCTGCCATGGACCGGCATTTTGCCGGTTGCACAGCTTTTTGAAGCCGCCTTTGGTGCTAAAACCGTGGTAACCAACGACGCGAATGCGGCGGCCTTGGGAGAGAAAAAGTTTGGCAGGGCCAAAGATTTCGATGATTTCATCCTGGTGACCCTCGGCACAGGCTTGGGCAGTGGTTTTGTTGCCAATGGGCAATTGATATATGGCCACGATGGATTTGCCGGGGAGTTGGGCCATGTGGTGGCGGTGCGCGGCGGGCGCACCTGCGGTTGCGGACGTAAGGGATGTTTGGAGCGTTATGCATCGGCAACCGGTATCGTGATTACGGCTCAGGAGCGACTATCCGACCCCGATTGCAATAGCCTGCTCCGGGTGCACGGCGCCAGACTCACCGCAACCCACATTGCCGAGGCGGCTTCAGCAGGTGATGCCACCGCCCTTGAAATCTTCGACTACACTGCCCGCATTTTGGGCGAAGTGCTTGCCGATACGGTAGCCATAACCTCGCCAGCAGCCATCGTTTTATTCGGCGGCTTGGCCAATGCCGGCGAGTTGTTGATGGAGCCGTTGCGGCGGCATTTTGAAACGAACCTGCTGAATATCTACCAAGGCAAAGTGCAACTCCTGTTGTCGGCGTTGCCGGGAAGTGATGCCGCTATACTGGGTGCGGCCGCTATAGCCCGATAGAAAAGCGAATCGATAAACTATTTTGGTGAAAAAAAGGCGTTAGTTCAAATTTATTTTTGGATATTAATTTCTGCAACCATACCTTTGCACTCCCAAAAACTACCGGCTGCCCGCCAAGGGTAACCGATGTTCCTGCCGGTGGTTCGGGGTTATTAAAAAACAATTATGGCAACAGAAAACACACTTCAGAATTATGAGCTGATGGTCATCTTTACGCCCGTTTTGTCGGAAGAAGACTTTAAGAATGCTCAGAAAAAGTACATGGACTACATCGAGGCCGCAGGCGGCTCGATAGTTCACCAAGATCCTTGGGGCTTGCGCACACTGGCCTACCCGATAGCCAAGAAGACTACGGGTCTGTATTACGTGTTGGAATTCATGGCACCGGCCGAGATGAACGCGAAAATGGAAATCCAGATGA
>CAIVHI010000344.1 GCA_903905685.1 uncultured Bacteroidota bacterium
GGGCTGTGGAACAGCCGGCCTAACGGAATCAACCGCACCATCGGGCCCGGTCATGGGCGCACCCGTCATCCGTATCACCATACCCGCACCGTTCCCGTCCGTAGGGCTGTGCATCGATTCCCTTTTCATGATTGCATGTTTTCGTGTTACGAAATGGGGTAAGTCCAGTCCCAACCTTCCACCGTAAATGCGAATGATTGCCCGATTTGGGTGGAAGCCCACCGGAGCTTCCCAACGAAGTTATTTAACAAAATTATGGAAGTTGCTTTTATTTTCAAAATGATTTTTTTTGATAATAACGCGGAAAAAACCCGGCTGCAACCGTTAAAGGGCTCCCAGTTCGGCTCATATTCATGGCACGGAATGCCAGCCCGCCGCCACTGTTGGTAGCAGGGATTGTAAAAATCAATCCTCCCACACCCCAACTTTTAACACCCGCCAAACCGCCTTCGCCGTATATTTGGCTTACCATGCAGCAGACCATCCTGATTATCGACGACGAAAGGGCCATCCGCAACATCCTTAGCGAAATCCTCACTACAGAGGGCTTCCTCACCGACACCGCTGCCGACGGCGCCGAGGGGGTGAAGAAGGTAAAGGAGAACAACTACGACTGCATTTTGTGCGATATCAAGATGCCGAAGGTGGACGGCATGGAGGTGCTTGCCGTGGCACGTGCCGAAAAACCGGAAACACCGTTCATCGTCATATCGGGTCACGGCAACATAGAAACCGCTGTTGATGCGGTTAAAAAGGGGGCATTCGACTATATCTCGAAGCCGCCCGATTTGAACCGTCTGCTCATCACCATCAGGAATGCCATGGATAAGAAGCTGCTGGTGACGGAAACCAAGCAACTGCGCAAGCGCATAGCGCGGGGGGCAGAGATGATTGGGGAAAGCGAGGGCATGATGCGCATCAAGGAAACGATTGCGAAAGTGGCGCCCACCGATGCCCGCATCCTGATTACCGGCGAAAACGGGGTAGGGAAGGAACTGGTAGCCCGCCGCATTCACGAACTGAGCCACCGCAGCTCGGGGCCGCTGGTGGAGGTGAACTGCGCCGCAATTCCGTCGGAACTGATTGAAAGCGAGTTGTTTGGGCACGAAAAGGGGTCGTTCACATCGGCCATCAAGCAGCGCATCGGCAAGTTTGAGCAGGCTTCGGGCGGCACGTTGTTCCTCGACGAGATAGGCGATATGAGCCTGGATGCACAGGCTAAAATGCTGCGCGCCTTGCAGGAGGGCAAAATAACCCGGGTGGGTGGCGAGAAGGAAATCAAGGTGGACGTGCGCATAGTGGCGGCTACCAACAAAAACCTGCTGGAAGAGGTGGAAGCCAAGAAATTCCGCCTCGACCTTTACCACCGCCTCAGCGTGATATTGATACAGGTGCCGCCGTTGAATGCCCGTAGGGAGGATATCCCCACGCTCATCGGCCATTTCCTAAAAGACATATGCGAGGAATACAAACAGCCTATCAAGGAAATAGAGCCCGAAGCCACATTGGCCCTGCAAAACTATAACTGGACAGGCAACATTCGCGAGCTCCGCAATGTGGTGGAACGCTTGGTCATCCTATCGGATAAAGCCATCACGCGCAAGGATGTAGACCAATACATCATTATGAAATAAACGTTGGAGGCCGTCAATGCGCCTCCAACCAATTGTTGCCCGAGCCGGTTTCCACCTTTACCGGTACGCCGTTTTTCAGGGGCATGGCTTGTTCCATGCCGTCTACCACGAGTTGTCGCACTTCTTCGGTTTCGTCCATCGGCACGTCGAACAACAGTTCGTCATGCACCTGCAAAATCATTTTCGATTTCAACTGCCTATGTTTCAATTCGTTGTGGATGTTGATCATGGCAAGCTTTATCATGTCGGCAGCGGTGCCCTGTATGGGCATGTTGATGGCGTTGCGCTCGGCATAGCCGCGCACGGTTTGGTTGGCGCTGTAGATGTCGCGCAACTGCCGCTTGCGGCCCATAAGGGTCTGCACGTAGCCGTGCTGCTTGGCAAACGCTATGGAGTCGTCCATATAGCCCTTGATGGAGGGATACTCGCGGAAATAGTTGTCGATAATGCCTTTGGCCTCGGTTCGGCTGATACCCAGGTTTTCCGCAAGGCCGAACGCCGACTGCCCATAGATGATGCCGAAGTTGACGGCCTTGGCGGCACGGCGCATGGTGGAGGTCACATCGGCCTCCTCGATGCCATAAACCTTGGCTGCCGTAGCCGTGTGGATGTCCTTATTGTCTTTGAAAGCCTGAATCATGGCGGTATCGCCACTTATGGCCGCCACAATGCGCAGCTCTATTTGGGAATAGTCGGCCGACAGGATATGGAAGCCATTACCCCGAGATATGAACGCTTTGCGGATTTCCTTGCCGCGGTCGGTGCGGATGGGGATGTTTTGGAGGTTGGGATTGTTGCTGCTCAACCTGCCCGTAACCGCCACTGCCTGATTGAAGCTGGTGTGCAGCCTGCCGGTGCGCGGGTTCACGAGGTCGGGCAGGGCATCTACATACGTGCTTTTCAGCTTGGTAAGTTCGCGGTAGGTCAATATTTCCTCAACAATGGGGTGGCGGTGGCGCAGCTTGGCGAGTATGTCCTCACCCGTGGCATATTGGCCCGTCTTGGTTTTTTTGGCACCCGCATCTATCTTCATGATTTCGAACAGCACCCTTCCCAACTGTTGGGGTGACGCGATGTTGAATTGAGAGCCCGCATGGCCATGAATGGTGGCCTCGGTGAGGCGGATATCTTTCTCCAGCAATGCCGAATACTCCTTCAAAAAGGCGGTGTCGAGCCCAACGCCTTCATATTCAATGTCGGTGAGCACCTGCACCAGCGGGTTTTCCACCCGTTGCAGCACCTCCTCCAAATTGTCGGCCAGCACCTTGGGGGCCAGTACCTGCTTCAGCTGCAAGGTTACATCGGCATCCTCGGCGGCATAGTCCTTCACAATATCCAGCGACACATCGCGCATCGTGATTTGGTCCTTGCCCTTCTTGCCGATGAGCGTCTCGATAGATACGGGGGAATAGTGCAGGAACTTCTCGCTCAGGGCATCCATGCTGCGCTTGCCGTCGGGTTCCACCACGTAGTGGGCAAGCATGGTGTCGTATACCTTGCCGCGCAGGGCAAAGCCATACCACTTCAGCATAATCATATCGTACTTGATGTTCTGCCCCACCCATAGTACACCTTCCTGTTCAAAAACCGGGCGGAAAACCTCCACCATTGCCGTTGCAGCAGCCCTGTCGGCAGGTATGGCAACGTAGTAGGCTTCGCAGGGAGTATAGCAAAAGCTCATCCCCACCAAGTCGGCAAGGTTGGGGTCTATGCCGGTGGTCTCGGTATCGAAGGCGATTTCCGTTTTACCCATCAGCGTTACAGCCAGCTCCCGCGCTTCATCGGCAGTGGTGATGAGCGTGTATTTGTGGTTGGTGTCGTGAATGGTTTTGAGGACTAAAGGAGTGGCGTCGGGCTCATCGGGTGTTGGGGGTGGAAATAACGGTGCAGCCGTTTGTTCGGCGGGTTTCTTGCGGGGAATGGCTTGCTCGCCACCCGAAAATAAATCGGTTTGGCGCACGGTGGGGCGTTCGGGAACGCTCGTCACGGGGTCTTCGCCCAAGATGCGCTTGCCCAGGGTGCGGAACTCCAATTCGTCGAAAACCGCCTTCAATGCCTCTCGGTCGATGGCCTTCACCCTGAAATCCTCCTCATGAAACGGTACCGGCACATCGGTAATGATGGTGGCCAGCTTTTTCGACATCAACGCAGAGTCCTTTCCCTTGCGTACTTTTTCACCTATTGCACCCTTGATGGCATCGGCATTGGCCAACACGTTTTCGAGGGTGTCAAATTCGGCGAGCAGCTTGGCGGCCGTCTTCTCGCCCACGCCGGGAATGCCGGGAATGTTGTCGGCCTGGTCTCCCATGAGCCCAAGCATGTCTATCACTTGGTCTACCCGCTTGATACCCCATTTGGCGCATACTTCGTCGGGTCCGAGGATTTCCTCCTTGTTGCCGAAGGAAGGCGGCTTATACATAAAAACGTTTTCGCGCACAATTTGGCCGTAGTCTTTATCGGGTGTCACCATGAATACCTGGTAACCCAATTCTGCCGCCTCTAAAGCCAAGGTGCCTATGATGTCGTCGGCCTCGAAGCCGTCCAGTTCCAAGCATGGCAAGTTGAAGCCGCGCACGATGCGCTTGATGTCGGGCAGGGCCGCTATCAGGTCTTCCGGGGTTTCCTGGCGATTGGCTTTGTACCCTTCAAAGTCGGTATGCCGCTCGGTAGGTGCGGCGGTATCGAACACCACGGCCAAGTGGGTAGGCCCCTCCTTGCCTATGAGGTCGAGGAGGGTGGAGGTAAACCCGAATTGGGCATTGGTATTGCGCCCCTTGCTCGTGATGCGCGGACTACGAATCATGGCATAGTAAGCACGGTAGATGAGTGCCAGCGCATCCAGCAAAAACAGCTTTTTTTCCTGCATAACGATAAAGGTAAGTCAAGCCCGACAAAAAAAGGAATGAGTGTAATAGGTTTTTTGGAGCCCAACCCACCCTCAGAATAGAGTTGGGCGGGAGCGAGCAGCATCCTGGATTTGCCAACATGGAAACAGCATTTCTTAAGTGTTGGCAACAAGCAGATTGTGGGACGGGCACGTTTACGAATGTTGATAACTCCTGTTTTCGGGTTAGCCGCATACCACATAAATTTACCGGCAATAAAATAGATGCATATGAGGGGAAGGAAAGTGTATGACCTGCTGACTGCCGACGAGACGCCGCAAGAGCCCACCCGCAAAGGGCGCAACCAGCACCTGGTAGACCTGCGGAACGAGTGCATGGTGGCGCGTTTTTACTACTTCAGCGTGTTTTCGAAAAAGTGCTATGAAGACATCCTGAACCGCCTTTCCGAAGAATTCTTCCTCACCCAGCAAACCATCGTCAACGTGCTGCAAGACAATGCCGATGCCGTGGGCAAGCACCGCAAGGAAGCCACAACCCTTTACCACTTGCGCGCCAAATGGCCGCACTTGAAGTGGTGGTGAGGCGAGGGGTGGACATAACCAAATTGGAAATCTCTTCGATTGTTGGAAAGCGGCCGGTGCTAATAGGCTCCCAAGAATTTGTGGCCGTTAAAATGAATCAAGTGGTCTGCATTGTCGGCAATCCAAACTTCGGTTTCCCATGCAATTTTCGATGCCCATTTCCGGAATACGTTTTTCGATGGAAACGCAGTGACAAATATTAATTCTGCTGTGCAGTCTTTCAGGAGTTGTTTCAGTTCGTGAACCCTTATTTCACTCATTGGCCCGGAACTATGGACTGCTTCAATTAGATACAACCAATTATTCTTCTTACTGTAGGCTATAATGTCAGGCAACTCATCGTGCGACAATTCGAAGAAATTAAGTTTTCGTAACTCCTCTTTGTCGATGTGTAGCGCTTTGTTGGAAGTATCACCAATATATAACACTTCACAATCACTTCCGAAGCGAGGAAGAAAGTGCTCAACTATTTCCTTCTGTAAAACGTTGTGTTCGCCAAGCGACAACTCAAGGGGCTTACCACCAGGCAGCGTGACCGGAATCTTTTGTATCTCTCGTTTTCTGGAAAGGATTTCCGCCAGGCTGGGCTTATTTGA
>CAIVHI010000345.1 GCA_903905685.1 uncultured Bacteroidota bacterium
AAAACGGAGACTTGGGATCGGCTACAAAAAACAACATTTAAATTGTCGTTTTTCTGAATAGTCGTAGCTTTACGTTTCAAAAAAAATCAACTTTCCTATGGGTCCGGGTATTTTGGTCGTTCTAGTTCTCGCGGTGGCATTTGGGGTCACGAGTTTTGTCACGGTGCAGCAAGGCACCGTTGCAGTCGTCACGGTTTTCGGCAAGTTCAAACGCATCATGCGGCCGGGATTGAGTGTGCGCATACCGTTCATCGAGCAGGTGTTCCGGCGCATTTCCTACCAAAACCGAGCTATGGAAATGAAATTCCAGGCCATTTCGCAAGACCAAGCCAATGTGTATTTCGCGGCCATGCTGCTTTACTCTGTGCTGAATGAGGAACAGCAAACTATTGAAAACGTGGCCTTCAAGTTTATGGACGAACGCAGCTTCATGCAGGCATTGGTTCGAAGTGTGGAAGGTGCTGTACGGGCATTCGTAGCCACCAAAAAGCAGGCCGAAATATTGTTGCTCCGCACCGAAATCATCCGCCACGTCAAGGAACAGCTCGATAGGCAGCTGGAAGACTGGGGATACCACCTGATGGACCTCCAAATCAACGACATCAGCTTCGATGAAGACATCATGAAATCGATGTCGCGGGTGGTGGCATCCAACAATCTGAAGGCCGCTGCCGAAAACGAAGGTCAGGCGCTGCTCATCACCAAGACCAAGGGTGCGGAAGCCGAGGGTAACGCCATCAAAATATCGGCTGAGGCCGAGAGGATTGCGGCCCAAATGCGCGGCCAAGGCGTGGCCCTTTTCCGGGAGGAAGTGGCTCGCGGTCTGGCTGCAGCTGCCAAGGAAATGGAAAGCGCCAAACTGGATGCCTCCTTCATCCTGTTCTCCATGTGGACCGATGCCATCAAACACTTTGCCGAAACCGGCAAGGGCAACACCATCTTCTTGGATGGCAGTGCCGACAACTACCGCCGCACCATGCAGGAAATGATGTCGACCCTGCAGGGCTTCGACAAGAAGCCCGACGGCAATGCGTAGCATTTGATTATCCTTATAATATACCCCAAGGGCTGCGACTGTTTCGCAGCCCTTGGCTTTTTGGGGGCTAACCCAAGCCTACCGGGTCGCCTTAACCGGCAAACCCAATACCGAATCGCTCACTTACTTTACGCAAGTCGGCGGCTACATCGGCATGAACCGGGATGCCGGCGGTGCGGCGCCCGACCTCCGCCTCCCGTTCCGGGTCGCCGGGTATAAGCACCCGTTCGTGGCCTGGCGCAGGCCGTGCTGCTCGGAACCGGCCTATCCAATTGTCCATATGCATTTTGAACTCATCGGCCGGACGGAAGGCGTCTATACGCATGGCCCCGAAAAAGTGACCCAGCCCCTCACCGGGCATATTCATAGGCAAGGGCACATAGGCTGGGAAGGGCGGTGCCCACGGCCCATAACTGGCACCGCCCAACACTGCCGAAAAAATATCGACAATGCTGCCCAATGCATAGCCTTTGTGGCTGCCATGCTCCCTATCGCTACCCAAGGGCAGCATGGTGCCGCCGGCTTTCAGGATGGCTGCATCGTAAGAATCGGCCCCATCGGCATCCTGCACCCAGCCATATGGGGCTGGAGCGCGCTTGCGTTGTAGAATTTCAAGTTTGCCGTTGGATGCGGTCGTGGTGGCCATATCGGCCACAAACGGCGGCTCGCTGCCGGCGGGAACGGCCACCGCAATGGGGTTGGTGCCCAACATCCGCTCCGTGGAAAACGTGGGTGCCACCAGTGCGCTGGCATTGGTCATCGCCACCCCTATCATATCGTGCTCCAGCGCCATCATGGCGTGAATGCCCGCTATGCCGAAGTGATTGCTGTTGCGCACCGCCACCCAGCCTGTGCCGGCTACAGCGGCCTTGGCAATGGCCGTGCGCATGGCAAACGGAGCTACCACGAGCCCCAAACCTCTATCACCATCTATCACCGCCGTGCTGGGCGACTCATGTACAATGCGCATATTGGGTTGGGCATTGATTCTCCCGGCCTCCCACAGCCGCACATAGCCGCTGAGCCGCGCCACGCCATGACTGTCTATGCCTCGCAAATCGGCAGCTACAAGCACCGTTGCCGCCTCGGCGGCGTGCTCGGCACTACAACCCATAGCCCTAAAAACAGCCTCTGCCAAACCATACAACGCCCCATAAGAAAACACCTCCTCCATAAATCCATTTTAAGCACCGCAAAGCTACGGACAAACGGAAGGAGGTGGGAATGCATGGTTTTTTTGAACGGTCCCGAAGTAGGTGTACACTTTACTCCGCAAATTATCTTTTTTGTTTGTTGACATCAAGATAGCGCATCTAGCATTTTAGAATTCGCCTTTCCCGCAACGATACCTCGGGTATCGCACGCAGATGCGCATCGGCTTGAACATCTACGCCAAATATAATATGCTCATCGAGTATTTACGTTTGACTCCCCCAGGTTTCATGAATAAAACGGACTGGTGACGAATGTGCCATCTCGCAATAGGCGGGCTTACTTCCTCATCTCCCCCAACCTCTCTACCAAGCCCGCAATTTCACCAACCGTATTAAAGCTATGCAGGCATATCCTCAACCGCTCCTTACCTGCCGGCACGGTTGGGCTGAGGATGGCTTTTACACCGTAGCCTGCGGCTTGCAGGCGGGCGGCGGCGGCTTTGCATCGATCGTTGCCGCCGGGCATCCACCCTTGAATGGCATAAGGGGCATCGATCCAACCGGGGGTGCCGGCTTGGCGTATGGCTTCTTTGAATGTTGCCACCACCCCGAGCAGGGTCGCAGTGCTGAAGCCGGGCGACAACAGTTGTTGGTAGGCTGCCGTTGCGGCGGCTATGGCGTGGCCAGGAAGGGCGGTGGTATAGATGAACGGGCGCGCAAAATTGACTAGGTATTGTTTCAGCACCTTAGAGCCCACCACCGCCGCGCCGTGGCAACCCATGGCCTTGCCAAAGGTGTGTACCCGCGCAAACACCCGGTCTTGCAGTCCGGCGGCTACTACCAATCCTTCACCCCGCGGCCCACAAACGCCGGTGGCATGGGCTTCATCCACAATGAGTTGTGCTCCATATTGTTCGCAGAGCACCACCTTATCGGCCAATGGGGCTACATCACCATCCATTGAAAATACCGACTCGGTAATGACCAATACCTGTCCGCCGGCGTGCATGCGCAACTTGGCGGCGAGGTCTTCCAAGTCGTTGTGGCGGAATTTATATTTGCGGCTGCACACTGCCAAGCGCACACCATCAATGATGCTGGCATGGCTGAGCTCATCGTAGAGTAGGACGGTGTCCTTGGCCGCCACCGCAGCTATCAGCCCCACATTGGCATTGTAGCCGGAGTTGAACAGCAATGCCGCAGGTGCGCGGTGGAAACCGGCAATCATGGCTTCCAACGCCTCGGCGGCGGCGGTGTTGCCGGAAATAAGGCGCGAGCCGGTGGAACCCGACATAGCTCCGCTATGGGGCATGGCGGCTATCGCGGCATCCAAAATGCCGCAAGTAGCCAGCCCGAGGTAGTCGTTCGAGTAAAAGTCAATGGCCGGGGTGCCGGTTTGCAGTTGCCGCAGGTTGCCGGCCGCCGTCCGCTCTTCCAGTCGTGCCCTCAGGTGTGCCTCAAGCGGGCTCATGTTCCATAGCTGCGGCACGCTTCGGCACGTCGGCAAAGGCGGCCTTGGGACTCAAACCGAGGATGGCAAACATCTCCATATCCGACTTGAAGTTCGGGTTGGGAGTCGTCAGCAGGGTATCTCCTGCAAAAATGGAATTGGCACCGGCCATGAAGCACAACGCCTGTTCGGATATCGACATTTCCAACCTACCGGCTGAAAGCCTAACGGCCGATTTCGGCATCACGATGCGGGCGGTTGCCACCATGCGCACCATTTCGTCGAACGATACGCGGCGGTTGTTTTCCATAGGTGTACCCTTTACCGGCACGAGTGCATTGATAGGTACCGATTCGGGATGCACGGGCAGATTGGCCAGCGTCATGAGCATACCCACGCGGTCTTCGTCGGTCTCTCCGAGGCCAATGATGCCGCCGCTGCACACCGTCATACCGGCCTTGCGCACGTTTTGCAGCGTGTTCAGCCGGTCGTCATAGGTGCGGGTGGTGATGACGTCGCTATAGTGTTCTTCAGATGTGTCGATGTTGTGGTTGTAGGCATAGAGCCCGGCTTCGGCCAAACGCTTGGCTTGGTCGTTGGTGAGCATACCGAGGGTGCAGCACACCTCCATATCCAATCCGTTTACAGCCTTCACCATATCGATAACGCGGTCGAAGTCGCGGTTGTCTCGCACTTCGCGCCAAGCGGCACCCATGCAGAAGCGCGACGCGCCGCCGTCCTTTGCTTTTTGGGCTTTGGCCACGACGTCGTCCACCTTCATGAGCGCCTGCACGTTCACACCGGTATGGTAGCGGGCCGCCTGTGAGCAGTAGCCGCAGTCTTCAGTGCAGCCGCCCGTCTTAATGGACAGCAGGCTGCTCACCTGCACTTCTCCCACTTTGTGGTATTCCCGATGCACCATGGCCGCATCCAGCGCCAATGCCAACAACGGGCGATTATATATTTCGGCAATTTCTTCCTTGGTCCAATTATGGCGAATCTCTGACATACGCTCCCTATTTAACGTGCGAAACTATTTGTTTTTCCGCATTGAATGAAATTTGAATGCCGGAGCCGTTAGGCGCCGTGCAGCATTTTGCCCATCATACAGTGGGGAATGCCCACTTCCATGAACTCCCCGCTCTCCACTTTGTAGCCCAACGACGCATAAAACGCCTGCGCCACCTTGCGCGCATGGAGTTCTATTTTGCGGTAACCGGCATCTCTGGCCCATGCCTCGGCGGCAGCAACCAACTTACGGCCAATGCCCTTTCCCTGCCATTCCGCATACACGGCCATGGCACGAAGTTGAATGGCACCCGCGTCCAAGGGCTGCATGAATACGCAACCTATCACCTTGCCCTCGGCCACCGCAATGAAGATTTCGTTCAGCCGGTCGCGGCTCAGGTCCTCATTCGCCAGCGACAAACCCAACGGTATACGCAACACGGTCTCCCGCAGGTGCCATACTTCGCCTGCATACTCGGGTGCCGCATAATTGATTCTCCTGATTTCGGGCTGTGGCATAAACTGATGAATTAAATGCTCGGCAACTCGACCGCGCTGGTGTCGTTGCTCTTGATGGAGAAAGAAATGATGGTTTCCTTGATGTAGGGCTTTGTAGGGTCTTTCAGGTAGCGGATTTGGTATTGGCCGGGCTGTATCTGCAAATGCCTTAGCGCGGTATCACTGCTGTTGCGGGAGTCGAACTGCAAAAAGCGGTCGTTCACCGGTTTATAGAAATTCAGCTTGCGGTCGCGCATATCGGTCGTTATCCTTGCATAGCCGGGCTGGGGAATGAGAATCACCTTGGTATCATCGAAATCGAGGTCTACATTTCGCACGTCTTCCGGATAAGTGTGGACGACTATATGGTAGTTGCCGGGCTCGTATTCCAGCTTCTGCGTGCATTTCTGGTTGATGACCTTGCCATTGGGCACATTACGTTGAATGACGGTTGCCACGAATTCATTCACCGGCCGGCTCGAAGCACGGTCGTATTCGAAAGCCAAGCTGCAATTTTTGAGTTTCACAATCACCTTGTTGAGCTTGCCGGCCGTTATCTCCACATCATGCAGCACAGTATTGCCTTTGTCGGATATCGCGATGTCGAAAATGCCCGTGGGGATGTCGGTCTGCACGTCGGGATTGCCGTCAGGGTCCACAGTGCGGTAAAATTTCTTGGCCACCTTGGTGCCTCCACCCGACAGCAACACTACCGATGGGGTACTGCTGTAGAACTTGCCGTGACCGTTCGTAAAGTACACCATAAGTCCGGTGGTTTTCGCGTCCAGTGTTTCCACCGTATACCCTGCCGATGCCCCATGTGCCGGTGGCCCACTCGGAGCGGGAGCCGACGATATAGCTTTTGCCGGTGGGGGCGTAGCGGCTACGGGCACTGCAAACGGTGGCGCATCGGGCGGTGTCCGGCGTTTGAGCGGGTGGTCTTCAATGATGAAAATTACGCGGGGCTCTATAGGCTTGGCCAGCTTTACGCGAGCTATTTTTTCAACCGTCGGTAGCGGGGGCTGTTCCTTGTAGTCGGCACCCGGCACGCTGGCCTTATGGGGCCTGAAGTCGTCTTTCAGCTTCACTTCGTGTGCTGCAGGCATCAGTGGGGCCACATGGGCTATCTTCTCCACCTTGGGCAATATTGGTGTTTCGCGCTCGTCCATAACGGGCGAGGGTGGCATGGGCACGCGCTTCATGGGCGTGATGGAGGCCGTGGGCATTTCCATTTCGCGTATTGCTGCCGGAGCAATATGGCTCACCTTGGCTACAGGCGGCAACTGCGGTTGGTCCTGCACATCAACTACCGGCACACTGCGGCGCAGCAAGCGTTCGGGTTCGGCAGGCACCACTTCCGGCACTTTGGATGCCGAAAGGGCCATATGCGGAATCGCAACCACCTTTGGCAGAACAACTATTTGGTCTTCTACTCCGGGCACTGGGGCTTTGGATAAAGGGCTGGGCACCGTTGGCGCAACCTCATATGGGGTCAAACCTGCAACCGTCATATGCCTGATGGGGGTCACTGCCGGAAGCTCAGGTGCTTCAGGTACAATGTCCCCCGCAGGCGGCACACCGGCCGGCCTCATTCTTCCCGGCTCTTGGTGCGTACCTTCCAAATCTATTGGTGGGGCAAGGGGAATGTGGCCTATGTTTGGCACCGGTGGCAACGCAGGCCGTTCTTCGGCCGGCGCAGGTGGCACCGGCACAGTGCCTAAACGGCCCAAATCCCCGGGAGTAAGTTCGTACTGCAATGCAGGTGCCGCAGGCACATGAGAGATGTTGGGCACAGGCGGCAACTTGATTTCCGGCTCCTTTTTTACTGCAGGCTCCTCTTTCTTTACCACCGGCGGTGCGGGTGGCTCCGCCTTAGGGAGCGGCGTATTGATTTTCAGCACACTTGGGGCGCTGGCACCCAGTGCTTGAATGTCCTTGAATTCGTTCTTGGTTACTTTGATGATGGGCCTGAAGGTTTCCACGATTTTTGAAACCGCACTGGGCACATCTTCTTGCCGGGTCACCGATAGGAAGTTGCCCATACAGTCGTAGGCCATCTTCAATTCGGGCGCATCTTCCAAGCCGACTATATAGGGTTTGAAGAACACTTTGTTGGCAATGAGCGATCGCATGACCTGGCACAAATCGCCACCGCAACTCTCTCCACCATCAGTGATGAGGATGATGCTGTAGGCATAGCGCAATTCGTCGGTCAAATCATGTTCTGCGGCCTGAGTGAGGGCATATGCTATGGGCGTTACCCCCAGGGGACGGATGTCGCTGAGGCGCAAATCCATCTGCGTGCGGTTGTTCTTGTTGAACGCCACTTCATTGCGGGTATCATAACAGTTGTTCTCCTTAACGGTGTATTGGTGGCCGAATACGCGGAGCGAGAACTCCACATCGGGATTGTAGGCATACACGCTGTCCATAATCTTAAGGATGATTTCGCGTGCGGCTTTATATTTTTCCTTCTTCCCCGACCATTCCTGAATCATACTCGACGACTCATCGAGTAGAATCAACACCCTCGACTGCACCAAATCGCTCTTAACCTGCGCCCTCGCCGGGGATGCAAGCCAAAGTGTGAGCACTAGGCACAATAAGCTGAAACGTGTCTTCATCCCAAGTCAGGTAAAACAAACATACGCACGTTGCGTCAAGATTTATAGCGCATCAATAGGTAATCACCTGTTCTTCCAAAACCTCGGGCATTTTGCGGAACTCGTACTGCTGGTTGCGGAGTTGGGGTTCGAAGCCCGCATCGCGAATGGCCTGCTGTATGCCCGTGGCTGTGAAGCGGTGTGGCGCACCGGCCGCACTCACCACATTTTCCTCAATCATGATCGAACCGAAATCGTTGGCGCCGGCATGTAGGCAGATTTGGGCCACAGCCTTGCCTACCGTGAGCCAAGATGCCTGGATGTTTTTCACATTGGGGAGCATGATGCGGCTCATGGCTATCATGCGGATGTATTCTTCAGCCGTAGTCAGGTTTTCGGTGCCGCGTACTTTTTTCAGCAGCGTATCCACATCTTGGAACGTCCAAGGTATGAACGCGATGAACCCTTTGGCGTGCTCCGGCTTTTTAGCCTGTACTTCGCGAAGGCGCACCAAGTGGTCGAAACGTTCTTTCAGCGTCTCTACATGGCCGAACATCATGGTGGCGCTCGTGGTGATGTTCAGCTTGTGGGCTTCATGCATCACGTCCAGCCACTCCTGTGCCGAGCACTTGCCGTTCGAAATCAGGCGGCGCACCCGGTCGTCCAATATTTCGGCACCTGCGCCGGGCAGGCTGTCGAGGCCGGCTTCCACAAGAGCTTCCAGCACATCGCGATAGTTGCTTTTTTCAAGTTCGGTGATGTGCACCACCTCGGGTGGGCCGAGAGAGTGGAGTTTGAGTGTGGGATAGAGTTTTTTGAGCGTCCTAAAAAGGTCGGTATAATAGGAAAGTCCCAACTTAGGGTGGTGGCCACCTTGCAACAGCAGTTGTTCGCCACCATATTTGAACGTCTCTTCTATTTTGACCTTGTAGGTTTCAATATCGGTGATGTAAGATTCGGGGTGACCGGGCACGCGATAAAAGTTGCAGAACTTACAGTTGGCAATACAGACATTGGTCGTGTTCATATTGCGGTCTATGATCCAAGTCACCTTGCCATGGGGCACCTGCTGTTGGCGCAGGGAGTTGGCCACGGTCATGAGTTCGGTAAGCGGGGCATTGGAAAAAAGGTGCATACCCTCCTCGGCAGTCAGGCTGTCGAATGCGAGGGCTTTCTTGTAGAGGTCGTCCAATTTATACACTGATTAGCTTTTGTATCGCAAAATTACGGAATAATTCCTGCCGGAACGGCGAAAGCCCCCCTTTGAAGCGCATCCCAAATTATAGGGATACCGTATACCGGTATTTCCGGGAATCCGTTTTACTTTTGTATGACAATCCCGATTTGTTGCGATTAGCATTTGGATAACGAATCGGATCGATATACTTGCCATGGAAAAAACGTTGAACCTGCTGCGCGACTTTGCTGCGAACACGCTCGAATTGAGTCGTGATGCAGCCGCGAACGGGGAATCTTACGAGCAGATTTATGCGGCTATAAACGCCATTACAGAAAGGGTGGCATCGTTGCAGCAAATCAACGACCTGCAATCGGGATATTTCGGTTCGCAAATGGGGTTGGTGGGTTCGGTATTGGATGCCGCTCCAGATGCCATGGTGCTATCGAATTCTGCCGGCAACATTATCTTTTTCAATACCCGCGCCGAAGCCATGTTTGGATATCCCCGCGATGAGGTAACAGGGAAGAAGATGGAAATTTTGATTCCGCCCCGTCTTCGGGAACTGCACCAAGGCCATATGGACAGGTATTTTGCCAATCCCGAAGTTCGGGGATTACGTAGTCGCAATGGTTTGGCAGGTTTCACCAAATCGGGTACGGAATTCCCGGTAGACATTAACCTGAGTTACACCGATACCCCCGCCGGGATGCTGACTGTCAGCGCCATTCGAAACATAACCGAAGAAAAAAAGCGGCTCGACGAAATCAGTGCCCGCGAACAGCGCCTCTCCGACATCACCGCACTGGTACCCGGCGTGATTTACAGGTTCAAGATGTCCAAAGACAATCTACCGGAGTTCCTGATGTTCAGCGACGGACTAAAACAATTGTTTGGGGTACTCCCGGAAGAGGCATATGCCAATGCCCGGGCAATACTCGGAAAAATCCATCCCGATGATGCAGGAAGGGTGCTTACTACCCTTGCCGACGCCAACAACTCCTGTTTGCCGCTTACGCAGGAATTCAGGATTTCCATGCCTGACGGCACAACGAAATGGATATGCGCCAATTGCACCCCCTCGCACGATGAGACCGGCTGCACGATCCGCACGGGAATCATGCAGGATGCCACCGCATCGGTACTGGCCGAAAAACAGTTGCGAGAGAGCGAAATATTCAGCCGAGACATCCTTGATGCGCTCGCCTCCCACATAGCCGTTGTAGACCCATCGGGCCGGGTAGTGGCCACCAATAAGGCGTGGGACGACTTTTCGCAATGGAACGAATCATTGCCGTTGCCGCGGGTGCCGGTAGGCTCCAACATCTTCGACATTCGCAATGCCGATGCCATGCAGGGCAACACGGTTTCGGCAGCCGTGACAGCCGGCATCGGCAGTGTCCTGAAAAAGGAAATACGATTCTCTGAAATACAGTATTCTGCCGAAGTGGACGGAAATCGGCGTTGGTTCCTTTTACGCATCACCTATGCCGGAAACGAATACCCGAAAGTGGTATTGGCCCACAGCGACATCACGGGCATCAAGTTGGCAGAACTGGAAACCGAGCGGACGAAGGAACGCTATCGGGAACTTCTGGACAATACCGGAGAGATGGTGAACTTCGTGGGCGTAAATGGGAACATGATTTGGGCCAACAATGCCTGGAAAAAATCGCTGCATTACTCTGATGACGATATCGCCAAGATGAAGATTAGCAACGTGTTTGGACCGGAAACCGCGAAGGGTTTTGGCGAACGGATGGCCATCCTACGCTCGGGCAAAACGATATCGGACCACTACGCCACCATGGTTGCCAAAAACGGCACCACATTGAATGTGCAAGGCTCGGTTGTGCCGGTCATAGAGAACGACCGGTTTTCGGGCACGATGGGCTTCTTCCGAAACATCACCGACCTGCACC
>CAIVHI010000346.1 GCA_903905685.1 uncultured Bacteroidota bacterium
GGTCTACGATGATTTCCAAGTGCAATTCGCCCATACCGCTGAGGATGGTCTGCATGGTGTCTTCATCGGTCTTAACGCGGAGGGTGGGGTCTTCTTCAACAAGCTTCGAGATGGCCTTGCTCAGGTTATCGGAGTCGGCTTGTGTCTTAGGTTCAACCGCGATGGAGATTACGGGTTCGGGGATGAACATGTTTTCCAAGATGATGGGATTCTTTTCATCACACAAGGTATCACCCGTCTTGATTTCCTTAAAGCCGATGGCTGCGCCGATATCGCCCGCTTCAATGAAGTCGATGGGGTTTTGTTTGTTGGCGTGCATCTGCATGATGCGGCTGATACGCTCGTTCTTGCCGGAGCGGGTATTCAATACATAGGAACCTGCATCCAGATGGCCGGAATAGCACCGGAAGAACGCGAGGCGACCTACGAAAGGATCGGTCATGATTTTGAATGCCAGAGCGGAGAATGGTTCCTTGGCATCGGGGTGGCGTTCGATTGCTTCTCCGGTATCGGGGTCGGTACCTTTGATGGATTCGATATCCAGTGGGCTGGGCAGGTAGCGGATAACCGCGTCGAGTGCACTTTGAACGCCTTTGTTTTTGTAGGCAGAACCGCAAAGCATTGGAATGATGCTCAGGTCGATGGTTGCCTTACGAACTGCTTCGTGAATTTCGATTTCGGTGATGCTGTTGGGGTCTTCGAAGAATTTCTCGAGCAGGTGCTCATCATAGTCGGCAACGGCCTCTACGAGTTTGGCACGCCATTCGTTCACTTCGTCCACCATGTCGGCCGGAATGGGGGCTTCCTTGTAGGTCATGCCTTGTGTGGCATCATCCCAAAGGATGCTCTTCATTTGGATGAGGTCAACCACACCCTTGAAGTCGTCTTCTGCGCCAATGGGCAATTGCAGTGGAACGGCATTTGCTCCAAGCATTTCACGAATCTGCCCAACAACCATCAGGAAGTCGGCACCTACGCGGTCCATCTTGTTGACGAACCCGATACGGGGAACGCGGTAACGGTTGGCTTGGCGCCATACGGTTTCCGACTGTGGTTCTACACCGTCAACCGCACTAAACAAAGCCACCAGACCGTCCAATACACGCAACGAACGTTCTACTTCAATCGTGAAATCCACGTGGCCGGGAGTATCGATGATGTTGAATTTGTATTTCTTGGATTCCGGAAGTGGCTTGCCTTGGATGGTTGGGAAGTTCCAATGGCAAGTAGTTGCGGCAGACGTGATGGTAATCCCGCGTTCTTGTTCTTGGGCCATCCAGTCCATCGTGGCTGCTCCTTCGTGAACTTCACCTATCTTGTGATTCACACCGGTGTAATAAAGTATCCTCTCTGTGGTCGTGGTCTTACCCGCGTCTATATGCGCGGCGATACCGAAATTGCGCTGTAAGCGTAAATCTGCCATTTTATTTTATGATTAATGGTAATAATGCAAGTTTCCGGGCGCAAAGGTAGGGAATGTGTTTCATTAGACAAAACAGTAAGCTAAAAGATACCCGAGTGCTGTGAAGGTGGCGGGCATAGCCCGAAGCCATGCCGACTTTCGATTTTAGTGCTACTTTTAACCTTTCTTTCCCCATTATGCGGCAGTTTATTTTTTCATTAATTATAGCGACTCTCTTAGGCATTCCTGTGTTTGCACAGCTTAGCGACAACGCCTACCGAAGCAGCGACAATCCCAATTATTGGCAAAACCGTATGCCCGACAAAGCTTACTGGCAGCAAGACGTGAGCTATAAAATCTTTGCCGTAATGGTGGAAGACTCCAACTATGTGGATGGTGCCGAGGTGCTGGATTATTGGAACAACTCGCCGGACACACTTAACGAAATCTATTTCCACCTCTACCAAAACGCCTTCATCAAGGGCTCTTACCTGCACCGGTTGGAGGTGGCCAACAAGGTGCAACCGCATATGGGGAGGAAGGAGGCTGCCGGATTGGGCATCGTGGTTACGGAAGTAACCGGTGATGGAATAGACCTCAAGTGTGTTTTGGACAATACCATCATGAAGGTGCTGCTGGCCCGCCCGTTGGCACCAGGCCAAAAGACGGCGCTGAAAATGAAGTTCAAGACCTATTTCGACAATGGGGCCACGCGGCGGCGTATGCAGATGTACAATGCTTGGGGCTTCATGCATTATAATGGTGTACAATGGTTCCCGAAGGCATGCGTTTACGACCGAATGCACGGTTGGGATACCTACCAACACCTCAACAAGGAGTTTTATGGCGACTTCGGCCTGTACGACGTTATCCTCGATTTCCCCTCCAACTACATCCTCGAAGCCACGGGCGAGCTCAAGAACAGGTTTGCCGTATTGCCTGAGGACTTAAGGGCCAAGCTCGACATCAAGAACTTTGTGAACAAGAAGTGGGAGGAGCCGCCTTCCACCATCATACCTTATAAGAAGGGGGAACGTAAAGAATGGCATTTCCTCGCCAACAACGTGCACGATTTCGCCTTCACTGCCGACCCCAGCTACCGCATAGGCACGGCCTATTGGAACGGCGTGGAGTGTGTAGCCTTGGTGCAGGAAC
>CAIVHI010000347.1 GCA_903905685.1 uncultured Bacteroidota bacterium
CGATATCTTTGCATACAAATGATAATGAAGAAAACCAGCGATGTAAACGTGTTCCTATTGCCGTTGTTGGCGGCGATTTATTGCGGCGCGTTGTTGGAGGTACTTCCCATTACCGCCAATTTCTTCCGCCCAGAGTACATCCTTCCCGACTCGTCCACCTATTTGCACGCGGCTTTCCTGCTCTATAGGCAGGGATTCGTGTTCGACCCCACCCGCCCCTTCGGCTATCCGTTGTTCATTGGGCTACCTTACCTGTTCGGGGCCGTCGATGAGCGAACCATCCTCAATTTTGCCGTAATACTCAACCTCACTTGTTGGCTGGTGTCGGTGTCCTTCGTCTATAAAACGCTCAAAATACTGTCTGGACGTCGGGCGGCATTTCTACTCACGTTGCCCTATATATTAGTATTCGGCTATGTATACTTCATTTTCCAGGCCATGACCGAACTTGCCTTTACGTTGGTCATGGTACTATTTGCCTACGTGCTGTGTGGGTACGTCCGGGCAAAAACCGATGGCCGGCTGCTCGTTGCATTGTTCCTACTGTGCTTCTCGGTGGTGGTGCGCCCCATTACGCTCTATTTCTCGCTTGCCTTTTTCCTTTACAGCATATTCCGGTTCCTGAAGGGCAGGAATTGGCGGTCGGTAGCGCTGGCGGTGGCCATAATTGGCTGCACCGTTGGTTTGCAATTGGCTATGCTGTATCGAGAATCGGGCAGGGCCACGGTATCCTTCATCCAAAACTACACTATGGACCGCTTCCTGCTGACCAGGGTAGACTTTTTCAGGGAAACGGGAAAGACGCACTTTTCGTGGCACAGCTACAACGACCTCCCTGCCTTCGAAGCCTACTACTACCGTAGATGGAACCCCAATGACTCGATTTACGGACGCCTTCCCAGCGAGGCCGCGAGGATGAGGTATTGGGCCGATGCAGATGCCGTGCACCGCCGCAAACTTGCCGCACAGGTAGACACCGGCAAAGCAATGTTGCTCAAAGCGTATTGCACCAACCTGCTGGAGAATTCCAAAAACGGCTCGTTCTTCCCGCGCCTGCTTACTTGGGAGGCCGAGCGACGGGATATTTCGGGCTACAAAAAGGTGGTGGGTGCCGTCACCGCCCTGCAAAACAAGCTGAGTTGCCTATTGCTGCTGATGGTCACGCTGGCCAACGCCTTCGGCCTCGCGGTACGGCGGTTGCGGCATCACAAGCACTACTATTGTGCATGCACCCTGAACCTCGTCGCGTTATACCTTTATGCGGCTTCCGGCATTTCGTTTTGGCAGGCCGACAGGTTCAACATCGTTTGGTACCCCCTGCTGTTGTTTTGCCTGGCCTTCCACATCCATTGGATTTCAAAAGAGTTACAAAGATATTTTTTATCGAATTCGAAAATCTGAATACAACCCGTATATTTGTTCGGAACTCCGGTGGTTTGAATCTAAAATCAAGTTCGTAGCGGCCTAAACATTACGTAAATTGCTGTTCAATTCCTACAAATTCCTGTTTTTCCTGGCTGCTGTATTTTGCTGTTACTGGTTTGTCTTCAACAAATCGCTTCGCAAACAGAACATCCTGATTTTGGCCACCAGCTACTTTTTCTACGGTTGTTGGAGCTACAAGTTTCTGGGGTTGTTGGCGCTGAGCACCCTGCTCGATTTTGCCTATGGCTTCGGCGTGGCCTCCCCAAACCGCACTAAGGCGAAGACGTTCCTTTGGCTGAGCATCATCAACAACCTCGGTATCCTGGGCGTATTCAAGTACTACAATTTCTTCGCCACCCAATTCCAACTCCTCTTCGAGTCGCTGGGCATACACACCAATCCCGTGCTGCTCCATGTTTTCCTGCCCGTGGGCATTTCGTTTTACACCTTCCACGGCATGTCCTACGTTTTCGACATCTATCGGGGCAAGCAGCAGGCGGTGACAGACTTCATAGCGTATGGGGTATTCGTTTCCTTCTTCCCGCTACTTGTGGCAGGCCCTATAGAGCGCGCCGGCCACCTGCTGCCGCAGGTGCGCCGCAAGCGCACTTTCAACTACACCCAAGCCGTTGAGGGCTGCCGGCTCATGCTCTGGGGGATGTTCAAAAAAGTAGTGGTTGCCGACAACCTGGCAACCATCGTGAACACCATTTTCGTGAACTACAGGCACGAAACAGGGCTAACGCTGCTGGTTGGCGCCATCGCCTTCAGCTTCCAAATCTATGGCGACTTCAGCGGCTATTCCGACATAGCCATCGGCACTGCGAAGTTGTTTGGATTTGAACTGCTGAGTAATTTCAAATACCCCTACTTCTCCCGCGACATCGCGGAGTTTTGGCGGCGGTGGCACATCTCGCTATCGTCGTGGTTTCGAGACTACCTCTATATTCCGCTTGGCGGCTCGAGGCAGGGTAAAGCCAAGGCCGTGCTAAACACCTTCGTCATCTTCCTGGTGAGCGGGTTTTGGCATGGTGCCGACTGGAAATACATTGCTTGGGGCGGCATCCACGCCTGCCTGTTTCTGCCGTTGCTGCTGCTCAACCGCAACCGGCAACATGCATCGGCCGTCGTTGCCCAAGACCGCAGCCTGCCCACCCTGCGGGAGCTCCTGCAAATGGTGGCAACTTTCGGCTGCGTAACGCTGGCTTGGGTCTATTTCCGCGCCCCCAACATCCGATTTGCCAACGACTACCTGAGGTACATGGGTGCGAGTTTCGTCCGTCATCCCGACCAACTGCTTACAGTACCCGTTGGCGCGATCAGCATCATCTACATCCTCCCCCTGGTAGCCGCCGATTGGTGGCTGCGGCGCGACGAGCGGGCGCTGCGGAAGGCTAACATGGCAGTATACATCCTGATAGGCTTCTTGGTCTACATCAATTTCGGAACCAACAACACATTTATATACTTTCAATTTTGATGAAGCGGTTTCTACTGAGGTTGGGGCTCTGTTTGGCGGTGTTGGCGGCACTGGTGGCCTCCTATGTGTTGTTTTACGTGGAGACCCACGCAAAACTGCCGTTTTTTGCCAATTCGGTGTGCTTCAATGCCAAAGCCAAATTCATAGCCGAACACCGGCAACTGTTGCAAGAGAGCAAAATCGTCATTATCGGTTCATCGATGAACCTGTATACCATCGACGGTTGCCAAATCAGGGACTCGTTCCA
>CAIVHI010000348.1 GCA_903905685.1 uncultured Bacteroidota bacterium
AGACATCCCACCGGGCGGAAAACGGCGGCTCAAACAATGGTCCGCCCGAAACCAAATATGAGCCAGACGCAACTGCATGTACATGCGGATTTTGCTAAAATGGAGTACCTTCGGGTTCTTGTGGGGAAAGCTTCATCCCCCTATCAGTATGCGGCCATGAAAATTGAAAGTATCCATATAGAGAATTTCAAGGTGTTTAAAAAGGCGACGGTGAAAGACATACCGCAAATGGCTGTACTGCTGGGCGCAAACGGCTCAGGCAAGACCACCTTTTTCGACATCTTCGGTTTTTTGGGCGATGCACTTCAATCCAACGTCACCATTGCGCTCAACAAAAGGGGTGGATTTCATGAAGTCGTTTCACGCGGTTGCGACATCGATCGCGATTTCATCAAGTTCGAGATAAAGTTCAGGAATGATAGCGGATCGGGTGAGAAGAATCCTGTGATAACCTACAGTATCGAAATAGGATTCGAAAAAGGCAAAGTGTACATCAACCGCGAACTCCTGAAATACCGGCGCGGGCAGCGCGGGAAGCCGTGGCACTTTTTGGATTTCAGCAGGGGTATGGGATATGCGGTTACGAACGAAGACGATTATGGGAAGGAGGGCGTAGAGGCCCAACGCATACAGCAAAAAGTGACCAGCCCGGATATCCTCGCAATCAAGGGTCTCGGGCAATTCGAGCAATTCAAAGCCATCAGCAATTTCAGGACACTCCTTGAAAAATGGTACGTGTCCAATTTCAAAATTGAATACGGGAAAAACAGCCCCGATGTCGGGATTTCCAATCACCTGTCGACAGCGGGGGAGAACTTGGCCCAAGTCACGAAATTCATGTATGACTACCACAGGGAGGTTTTTCAAAAAATCTTGGAGAAACTTCCAAAACGCATTCCCGGCATTAATGGCGTTGAGGCCAAGGAGACCGAGGACGGAAGAATCATACTGCGCTTCAACGACCGGAATTTCAAAGACCCCTTTGTGGCACGCTACGTGTCGGACGGCACCATCAAAATGTTTGCCTTCATGATTTTGCTGCACGACCCCGAACCGCACCCATTGTTGTGCATTGAAGAGCCTGAAAATTTCCTGCATCCCGATTTGCTCCTGCAGCTCTGTGAAGAGATCAGGGAATATTCGGAGCGCGGAGGCCAAGTCTTCGTTTCCAGCCACTCTCCCGACTTTGTAAACGGCTTGAACTTGGACGAATTGTTCTTCGTGAATAAGGAAAACGGTTTTTCGGTAATAAAGGCCGCCAAAGACGACGATATAGTGGCAACACTCTCGAAAGACAACCAGTTGGGCTGGCTTTGGAGGAATAAGTACTTGAAAGGCGCAGGGCTATGATTTTACACGTGTTTACCGAGGAGCCTTCCTGCAAGAATGTGTTGGGGATTTTATTGCCAAAAATCCTTCCTGAAGAAGTCGAGTTTAGGATCTATCCCCACCAAGGCAAGCAGGACTTAGAGCGGGCGCTATCGACCACCTTGCCGGCAATCAGCAGGATACCCGATTCGAAAATTATCATATTAAGAGACTATAACAACCATTGCAGTGATTCGTGAATTACATCCTACCTAAAAAGCCAACTCCACTCAGGCGCTGTATCGAAGCATCTACCCCCTCTACTTTCCCTGTCCCGCCTTCTGCAATTCCGATTTCTTCATGTATTTCTTGATGAAGCGGTTTTGCTTTAGGGCATCCATTTCCTGCTTCAGGGTTTCGGAGGCCTGCTCTATATTTTGGAGGCTATTGTTGAGCTTGTCGGCTGCGCCGGGGTCTTTCAGCAGGGTGGGGATGGTGCCATGACCATGTTTCAAGTCGCCTTCTATGCCGGCGGCAATACTGTCGAGGCGCACGGTGAGGCGGTTGATGTTTCCCGATATTCCGTTCAGGTTGTCGAGGGTCTTCTTCATTTCATCGGCTTCTTTCTTGTCGGCTACAAGTACCCCTGCAACGCCTTCACCCCGCTTCACGCCGGCCAGCATGTCGTGGAGGTCGGCCATGGAGGCATTGAAATCCACCGACGACTTTTTGAAATTGCGGAGGATGTCCTTGATGTCGGTGGCCAATGTGCTGTCTTCGAGCAGGCTCCACAGGGGCTTACTCTCGTTGAGGCGGCGCAGGGCCAGCTTCAAATCGCCCGAAATCACCTGCACATTGTCGTTGGTATGGCTAAAGGTTTCCAACATGCTGCCGGTATTGATTTCTTCCTTGGTTTGGAGCAGGTCGCCGTCCTCTATTTCGGAAGCTGGGGCATTGTCGGGAGTTACGTCAATCACTTTGTTACCCATCAGTCCCTCACTGCCAATATCGGCAATGGAATTCTTATGGATGAAGCTTTTCAGCTTTTTATCGAGCACCATGCTCACTTCTATGCAGGTGTCGTTCAGGATTTTGATTTCCTTCACCGTCCCGGCGTCAATACCCGAAAACCGTACATTGTTGCCGGGTTTGAGGCCGCTAATGGTTTTGAAACGGGCCTTGACCATAAAGTTCGAACCGAACAGGTTTTGGCTTTTGCCGATGAGGTACAGCGACATCACGATTACAAACATCCCACCGAGCACGAACATGCCGAGTTTTACATTACTACTGCTTTGTTTGTCCATAATCTATCAGTCGAAATATTGTTTGATGTAGGGGTCTGTAGAGGCTTTCAGTTCGTCGTACGTACCTTCAGCGTAGCAAATCCCGTTCAAAAGTACGTCAATTCTGTCGGCGGTACGTTCCACGCACTTCATGTCGTGCGATATGACGATAGACGACGTTTGGTATTTTTCCTGTATTTCAACAATCAGGTCGCTTATTTCCATGCCCGTTATGGGGTCCAAGCCGGTTGTGGGCTCATCGTACAGGATGATTTCGGGCTGTAGGATGAGGGTGCGGGCCAACGCCACGCGTTTCTGCATCCCGCCCGACAACTCCGACGGCATAAGGTCTATGGTTTTGGCCAAGCCCACATCGGTGAGTGCAGCTACGACGCGTTCGTTCACTTCGTCGGCGGTGAGGTGGCGAAGGTGCCTCCGCATGGGGAATTCCAAATTCTCCCGAATAGTCATGGAGTCGTAAAGGGCATTGCTCTGAAACAGAAACCCCACGCGCATCCTCAATTTGTCCATATCGCCTATGGATAGCTCCAAAATATTGTTGCCCAACACATTGATGGTTCCTGCATCGGGCTTCATCAATCCAATGATGCACTTGATGAGTACCGACTTTCCGGAACCCGAACGGCCAAGGATGACCAAGGTCTCCCCTTTGTGCAATACGAAATCGAAACCTTTCAATACTTCATTGCCGGCAAAACTCTTTTTAACGCCCTCAACTACGATGACGTTGTCGCCCTCTTTTGCATGGAATGCAGGATCCTCGGCCATTGTTTTCTGTTCATTTCCCATAGTCTATCCTATTCCGATGAGGTCCGTTATTTGCACTACCATGAGGTCGAGCAGAAAAATGAGGACTGATGAAACCACGACCGCCGAATTGGCTGCTCTACCAACACCGGCCGTGCCCAGCCTAGTGTAATACCCTTTATAACAGCCGATGATGCCCACCGCAAAACCGAAGAAATAGGTCTTGATGTAGGCCGGCATTACGTCGGCAAACTTCAAATAGTGGAATACTTCGCTTACGAACAGCCTCAGGGTCATGCTGTCGCGCATGTTGAAGGCGATGTAGGAGCCGAAAATGCCGATGGCGTCCGACAGACTGGTGAGTACGGGCAACATGCAGGTGGCTGCCAACACCCGGGTGACTACCAGAAATTTAAAGGGATTGGTGCCGGATACATCCATGGAGTCTATCTGCTCCGTAACGCGCATCGAGCCCAATTCGGCACCAATGCTGGAACCTATCTTTCCTGCAAATATCAACGCACTCAGTACCGGCCCGATTTCGCGAACGAATGACAGGCCCATCATGGCGGGGATACGGGCCTGCACACCATACTCAATGAGCGTGGGCCGCACCTGAATGGTGAGCACCAAGCCCATGATGAAACCCGTTAAGCCTATGAGTGGCAACGACTTGTAACCGACTATGTAGCACTGTTTCAGAAACTCCCTCCCCTCAAAACGCGGACTGAACAACTCCTTGAAGAAGCGGCCGGTAAAAAAGGCTATCTCTCCGGCTTCGTTAAAAACCTCCTTGGTGGAATTGGAAAATTTCATTGTTTTCCAAAATTAGGAAAAATAGCGTTCGTGGGCAGATTGATTTGGCTCATTTAACGATTCGATAAATGGGAAACGCAGTGCATTTACGTCAGAAGTCAACCAGAGCAAAACGAACAATGTTACTAAAAAGCCTCTGTAAATATCGGTTTCAGAGGCTTTCTTCATTACTATTGAAGATTTTGTTATATGATATGGCTATTACGTAATGGATGCAACCAGAGACGTCCTTTGATTGGCCAATATTGTTTTGGCAATTTCCAAATGCTCTTCTGTAAGGCCGATATACGGACTGGTTGCCACTAAACTTTCTTTCAAATAATAGGGAAGATCGTTTAATGATTTGTCGTCATCAATAATAATAAAATTATCGTTGATGGTATTGACATTGAACCAATGCATAATCTCTTCTTTCCTACTGAGATTGCCAACATTTGCAGGTAAACATTCTAAATGTTCAATATTGATATTCCGATTCTTGAAAATGCTTTTCCACTCTTCAACGCTAAAGTTGGATTTATGTGAAGTGGTAAGCATTATGATAGTGCCTTCTGCAATCAAATTCTCAAGTACATGAGTTGCCTTTGTACTAAAAGCAGGAAAACCATCATTAAGCAATTCAGGTCTTTTCCAGCTTTTAGCGGGAACCATTACCCCATCTATGTCTAAGAATATGCGCATTACAGCACAAATTTACGCATTATTTCACCAATTCAACGAGTGCTTCAATAGATATATTGTTAAATTTCGCATCTTGTTCGTTCAGCATATCTATTTTTGCCGGAGTATCCCAATCATCTTCCACAAAAACAACTGATTTCCAATCAATTACATCCGTTGCATACGTGCCTTTATAAGGCGCACTTTCAATAGGCAATTTAGCCAAAAGAGATGCAACATATCTATGATGTCCGTCGCAAATTATATTGCCCTCAACTTTAATTTCGGAAAATTTAATTCAGAAGCGCATTTTTCTATATATTCTATCTATGATATGAATGCATAATTTGCCCTGTGTGCAAATCAATCCAATTTTATTCTCCGAAAGAAAGTTTTGTATAATTTGTTGAGTAATTTTTTCCAATTCGGCTTCTTGTTTTGAGCTACAAAAATACTGAGTTGCTGAATTCAAGAGGAAACTTCAGAAATTTAATGATTTACTTTTTTTAATGCATAGAAGATAGATACCGTTAAGACAACTCGCGTACAATGGTATTTACCCATTGGTCTTTTTTCCCTCTTTTGCGGATATTCAAATTCCGGTAAGACTTTCTTCAATCCAAAATCTATACGCGCGGCTTCCCTTACTTTTGCCATTCGCTTAGCCTTGCTGATGTCGTTATTGCTTTACAATCTGTTTTGCCGCCTGTATGCGGGGGTGATTGGGCTCTTGGGCTTCAATGCCAAGGCCCGGGCATGGGCTGTGGGCAGGCGGGAGCAAAGGCCGGCGTTCCTAAAGCCATGGCCGGCCGGCGAGCGCCGCATATGGGTGCACTGCTCGTCGCTGGGCGAGTTTGAACAGGGTCGCCCGCTCATAGAGCGGTTGAGGGCCGACTACCCCAACCATAAAATCGTGCTCACCTTCTTCTCGCCCTCCGGCTACGAAATCCAAAAGAACTATGCCAAGGCCGATTATGTGTTCTACCTACCCATGGATGGCCGCCGCAATGCGGCCATGTTCTTGGATGCGGTGGCACCCGAGTTGGCGTTTTTCGTGAAATACGAGTTTTGGTATCACTACCTCTGCGGCCTGCACCATCGCGGCATTCCCGCCATTTTGGTGTCGGCAGCCTTCCGGCGGGAGCAGGTGTTTTTCAAGCCTTATGGTGGGTTTTTCAGGAAGCTGTTGGGGTGCTTCACGCTGCTGTTTGTGCAAGACGAGGGCTCGCGGGCACTGCTCGCGGGCATCGGGTTGGGCAGCAAAACCGTGATTGCCGGCGACACCCGCTACGACCGTGTGGCCGACATTGAACAAAATGCCAAACCCATTCCCGAAGCGGCGGCCTTCTGCACCGGCAGCCACATTTTGGTGGCCGGCAGCACCTGGCCCGACGACGAGCAGGCTTTGCGCAAGGCATGGGCCGCACTGCCGCCCGACGTCAAGATGATCATCGCCCCCCACGAGATTCATGAAGCCCATATAGACCAAGTCGTTAGGCTCTTCGAAGCCGAAGGCTGCGTGCTGTTTTCGGCTTGGAAGGCGGGGAGGACCAATGCCGACGCTCGGGTCATGGTGATAGACAACATCGGTATGCTGTCGTCGCTTTATGCCTACGGCACTATTGCTTACGTAGGAGGCGGATTTGCCAAGGGCGGCATCCACAACATCTTGGAACCTGCGGTTTTCGGCCTGCCCGTAGTGTTCGGGCCGGTGTATGGAAAGTTTGTCGAAGCTGTGGCCATGGCCAACCGCAAGTTGGTATTCCCTATTGCCAATGAGGACGAGTTGCGCACCATCCTTACCGATCTTTTCGGTGACGAGGCTGCCCTCCACAACTTGAATGCCTCCATCCGCAGCTTTATGCAGCACAACATTGGCGCCACGGGGAGGATATTGCAACGGGTGGCACCCTTGATGGCGGAAATGGCCGGAAACGGTAAGTAATGGCTAACGGCAATTTTCCAGGCCTGCATATGCGGCAAAATATGTATCAGTTCAAAATTTTAACTAATTTTAGCCGTCCGCAAAAACGGACAGCCGAGTTATGAAATTTTTCAAGACCAGTCTATCGGTATGCATCTTGCTGTGTCTATGCAGCATCCCCCATGCTTTCGCATTCCACTACCTGCCTGCAGCCCTTTTCGGTCGCCACCACAACCGCGTGGGTAAGGCAACTACAGCCGATATTCGGGAAATGAACTACGACATCAAACGCCTCAACTTCCACCTCAATGTCACCGATACGTCTACCTTCATAGTTGGCGACGTAGTGACCGGCGCGGTTGTAGTAGCCGATTCTATGAACAATTACATCGTAGAGCTCGACTCCACCGTTATCATCGACTCGGCAAAATTTAACGGGCTCCCCTTTGTAGCCGTCCATTCCGGCAATGTGGTTTATTTCAACCTCACGTCTGCACTGCCCTTGGGGCGTTATTTTACCGCCGAGGTCTTTTACCATTGCGTACCCGCAGCATCGGGAGGGTTTTTCAATGCCGTCACCCATGCCGTTTCATCGGTAGGAACCAACATGGTCTACTCTCTCAGCGACCCCTATGCGGCCAAAAATTGGTGGCCCGCCAAGCAGTGCCTCGACGACAAGATAGACACGGTGGATATGTATGTGAAAGTGCCGCAGGGCCTCACAGATGGCAGCAACGGCCTGCTGATTGGGCTGGACAGCACTACCTATCCGGGCTTCTGGCAGTATCACTGGCAGACGCACTACCCCATAGATTACTACCTCATATCCATAGCGGTGTCGAAGTATGCGGCCTTCAGGTCCTACGTCCACTTCCCAGGCACTACCGACTCTATGTTGGTTGAAAACTTCATTATGGATACTGCCACGTTCGACCCGCTGTATCTCGCCAATTTCGATTCCATTGCCCAAATCCTCACCTTCTACGATTCGCTGTTTGGCCGTTATCCGTTTTGGAAGGAGAAATATGGGGTGTGCTACACCAACCTGGGTGGCGGCATGGAGCACCAAACCATGACCACCATTGGCGTGCCCAATACCTACATCATAGCCCACGAAATGTGCCACCAATGGTTTGGCGACCACGTCACCTATGCCCAATGGGGCGATGTATGGCTTAGCGAGGGTTTTGCAACATTCTCCGAGCAACTGTTCTACGACCACTTTTGGGGAGCAGCGGCAGCTCTCGCCCACCGCAAATACTACTGGGGTTATGCCGTATCTATGCCGTGCAGTTGCGTGGAGGTATCCGACACTTCGGGCCCGTCTACCATTTTCAATTATGCGCAGGTGTATGCCAAAGGCCAGTTTGTAGTCAGCATGCTGCGCTACATTGCCCCCACCGACAGCCTGTTCTTCAAAGTACTCCAAACCTACCAGCAGCGCTATGGCTTCGGCAATGCCTCCACGCCCAACCTTAAGGCCATTGCAGATTCTATTTACGGCATGAATCTCGACACCTTTTTCAACCAGTGGGTATATGGCAAGGGCTACCCGCAATACAAAATCCGCTGGAACCAAATAGGCTCATCGGTGGTGGTGAAGTTGATTCAAAATGCAACCTGCACGGCATCCACACCAGTGTTCCACACACCGCTGGAATTGGAACTGCACAGCGCATCGGGTGCCGACACCATCATGAAGATTTACAATGCCGCCGACACCCAAGAATATGTATTCACATGGGACCAAGTGATGGATACGGTATTACTGAATCCGAATATCTATGTGCTGAGCAAAACGATGAATATAGTGAAGGATACCACCTTGACCCTCAAAACCGGCAAAACGGGGATGAACTTGGGCAACATGCGCGTATTCCCCAATCCGGCATCCGAGCATTGGACCGTCAGCCAACTTCCCCTCAATGCCGCTGTGGCACTTACCGACTTGCAGGGTAAAGTTTTGTGGACGACTACCGCTACGGGGGCTAACCTCGATGTGCCTTGCAGGGCTCTTGCGCCGGGCGACTATATGTTGATTTTGGGGGAAGGTAAGGATGCGGTGACCATCAAGGTGTCGAAACTCTAATGGCTAAAGCACCACGGCACCTGCATACATCTGCTCTATAATGCGCACCACTGCACGGCCTTCCTCTGCACTCGTCATGACCGCGTGGTCGTGATGCAGCACGTCCACGACGTTTTGGATGACTTTGTCGTGGTTGCTCATGGAGCCTTGGTACAGGCCGTAGTCGTTGGCCTTGGCCGTGATGTTGATTTCGGGCAGTAGCACGCCATCCAGTTTCGAATACTCGATGGTGTTGAGGTACTGGCCGCCGATTTTCACGGTGCCCCGTTCACCAAAAACCGTGATGGATCCCTCCATATTGTTGCGGAACGCGCAGGTGGTGAAGTTGAAACTCACAATGGCGCCGTTGTGGGCCCGCATCGTGAAGCTGCCGGTATCTTCCAGTTCGGTATTGTGGCGGTGGGCATAGTTGGCCACCACTCCGGTACACTGCTCAATGGGTCCGTTAAGGTAGTAGAGGATGTCTACAAAGTGGCTGAATTGGGTGAACAGGCACCCGCCATCCTTGGCCTTGGTGCCGCGCCACGGGCTTCCTGCATAGTAGGCGTCACCCCGGTTCCAAAAGCAGTTCACCTGTAGTAGGTAGATGTCGCCAAGCGAGTGGGCGGTCACCAGCTCCTTCACCGCCTGTACCGGTGGGTTGTAACGGTTTTGCTTCACTGCGAATATCTTACCGCCTGTGCGCAACGATGCCGCAATCATGCGGTCGCACTCCGCCACACTCATGGCCATGGGTTTTTCCACCACCGTATGCATGCCGGCTTCGAGGCCGGCAATGGTGTGGGCTTCGTGCCACCCGTTGGGGGTGCACACGCAAAGCACATCGGCAGGCACGGCTGCCGTCAAAGAGGCCAAATCGGTAAAAAACGGAGTGCCCGGCGGCAGGGCATTGGCAACCGCAGGGTCGGTATCGCATACGGCCACCAGCCTTGTAGCCGGATTATGGGCAATGTGTTCGGCATGGCGCCGGCCTATATTTCCAAAACCTATGATGGCAAAACGTATGGTGTCCAAAAAAACTGAAGTTTACCCGTACACAAGGAACGGGAATTGAGGTGCAAAGGTATTTTTTTGCCGAATAAATTATCGAGTGGGCATACGCCAAACGGTTTCACCATAAAATCCACTTAACGATGATACCTGCCGTTGGGACCGGTGTCGCACTTCCCCCAATAAAAAAATCCTCCCGGGTTGCGCCTCCCGGAAGGATTCCATTATATTCGGCATGCCGTATATAATGCTCTTTGTGCAAAGTTGCCCCTGTGGTGCCGGTGGTTTAGTGCCGGCCCCAGGTACTACTCCTTTACCAATTTGGTCACGGCACCGTTGTTCACCCTCACGAGGTAAATGCCTGCAGCAATGCCCGATAAGTCTATCTGTGTGGTTGTAGACCCCAAGTGGGAAGCCACATAAACCCTTTGCCCAAGAAGGTTGCTCACGGCCACATCGTTGATCACCTCCGAAGCCTCTACGGTAAGCAGCCCTGTTGTGGGATTGGGGTATACGCTGCATGCTGTAGGTACGCTTGCGGTTTCCTGCAATCCTGTAGTCATACTGCCACCGCAAATGCCGTTGGGAGCTACAAACGAGCCTCCGCCGATTGCGGTATAGTCGGCAATAATGGATTGGTAATAGATATTGGCCAAGGTGTCGTTGTGGATGATGAGGATGTTTTCATCATTGTAATTGGTGCCCGAGCTCGTCCAGTTCTCCGAACCCATCTCCACGATGGGGTCCGAGCAAGTGTCCGACGGGTCGACGACCATCATTTTATTGTGGTAGATGTAAGACCCGGAATACACCACATAGTGGCCGGGCAACCCTGCGGTCAATATGCCGTTCACTGCCGATGACGTAGTAGGGGTATATTGGTCTACAACCGCCAAAGTGTATACGCCTGCGGTCTTACGTCCCACAATGTTGTAGGCGTCGCCCGTGCGGGTCATGTCATAAACGCCCACGTAAAGGTCTTTATTGGCGCTGTTTATGGTGCTTGCAATGTGCGAATCGGGATTGTCGGTAGGGCTGAAGTAGAGCTCCACGGTATGGCCGGCTATGGTGAAGGTGTGCATGCCGATGTCTGTCTTCGCGGTGCCGAATTTGGCAGCAGTGGCATTGGGCACGGCAGTCGTACTACCCCACATCATATTGAATTCTGCAGTATAGGCTTTTGCAAGTGCCGAATCCTGAATGAAAATGATATTGTTGTAATCGTGGTAGAACATGGTGCTGCTCCAATCTTCAGAACCCGTGCAAAGGATGGGGTCGTTGGCATTGGAGGAGTTGGCATCGATAATGATGAACTTATTGTGCATGATGCCGCTCGAGGTGCTCGGATTTCCTAAAGTATGGATGCCGGGATTCAGGAGGGCGAGCCCGCCATTGGATGCCGCACCATCATGTATCCAGCGCACGGTGAGCCCGTGGGCATAGGCCGTATCTACCGCCGCCGCAATGTTGGCATAGGCACCCGAATAGGTGTCTTGGTTGTAGTCGTACTGGGCAATGTCGATGGAGTACTTAGCCCTCTTGATGTAGGCCACTATCGTGTCGGCCATCGAGCCCGAGGGCAGGTAAACGGCATTCACACCCGTTGATAGGGAATTGTTTACCGGATTGGTAAAGTAGGCTTTGATTTTGGCCTGTCCGCTCACCATATTGGTCATCATCACGGAAATCACCAACACATTGGCGATAAAACAAACTGTTTTCTTCATTATCAGCTCCCTTTTATTGGGGGCTGGCGAAGGTATTTGGGCGATGTTGCCGGAGTATTACCACAACAAGAATTAATTGTTATTTCTACTTGAATTGACGAAACATTTACTTTAACTGCCACATTAAGGATATTGATGGAAATTGTCAAGGCGCGGGTTTCACAAATTCCAGAAAGGCCATGGGCACGGTCAATACCAATGCTCCGTGTTGGGCGGCCAAGCTGTTCAAATTGGCTTCCAATATGTCGAAAAATTCCGAATCGACGGCTTCCCCTACGATTTGCGCCCAGCCTGCAAACCACCCCATTTGGATAAAGTGGTGACCCATAAATGAGGTGCCGTCGGTAAACTTCATCTCGAATTGGCCGGTCTCAGCCTTGCTCGGTAAGAAACCGGCAGACGCGAAAATGGAGTTGATACTCGATACAGACCCCCTTTTTTCTTGATGCCCATTCAGTGAAGCCAGCGAATGCTGTCGGCCGGTCTCCGCCAGCGTCTCCCCGAAAACACGATAGAACTCCGCCCAGTGGCCATTCAGGTTGGTGGCTATGGAAACGGACCCTCCGTGCTTCAACACCCGGAAGCATTCGCCCAATACTTGCTCCAAATTATCGAAATTGTTGAGCCCTAGATTGGAAACGATAAGGTCTACGGTGGAGTCACCCAAGGGGATGGCGTCAGCCGAACTTTCCAAAACCTTTAGATTGTAGAGCCCATATTGGTCGGCCTTTTTTCGGCTGCGTTGATTGGCAGACGCCCAAGTGTCGAGACTATAATAAGTACCTGTCGGGCCGAACCGTTGCGCGATTTCCAAAATCGGGAAGCCGGTACCGGAGCCTAAATCCAATACGGTCAATCCTTTCCCGCACTTCAAGTGTTGGAGCATCAACAACCCGAATGGGGCACTCCACAAGGGGAGTTCATCGAAGCAGTCTGCAAATTCGGCGGTATCCACGAAGGTGGCAAGAATACGGTTAGCCATAGGGAATTCAAGAGTTTCAGGCCATCCAAACTTCGGGCTTACACCACGCCCTTAGTGCGTCTCGTAGGCTATATTGTAAGTGTAGTTGTAGACATTGCCCACCGAATCGGTAACCACAGCATTGGTCTGGGTTATTTTGCTGTAAGCGTCTATGTTGTAAGTGATTTCGGTGGTATAGCCCGAGCTGGTGATTTCGCGCAGCAGGTGGGCATATTGGTATACATCCTGCCCGTAGTTGAGGAACGAATGCAGTTGGAAGTACTCGCCAGGCCTGTTGTTCAGGGTTTTGTAGTACACGAAAGTCTCAGAACTGTCGAAACTTATGGCCGACGAAGACTTGTAATAGTCGCCCTCGTGGAAGGTATAGACCGTAGATGCGCCGGCACTGTTGGTGAATTGCGAGAGCGTAGGCCCGTAATATTGAAACGTGTTCTGTTGCGTAGGCGTCCATTCGCGTGCCACTTGCCCGTTTGCATTCAGGAGCAGGGAGTCTGTTCGGAGGAGGAAGGTGTCGTTGAGTTGGTAATAGGTTTTGTAAACCTTGCTTCCTGCGGCATAATTGTAGTACACCACCATATTGGGAATTGACGTATCGTTGGAGGAGTAAACCATCGAAGACAAGCGGTTTACGGAGTCGTAGGCGAAGGTGTAGAGTTTGTTGTAAACCCTTCCGGCATTGGTTTGCTGCACCAGTTCCACACTGTGCATGCGGTAGTTGGACGGAGTGGGATTGGCTGTGTGGTTCTTTGCACACGATACCATCAGCACAGCCGCCGCAAGAGCCGCAGCTGCCGAGGACACAAGATTTTTCATACGGGCACTTTTTTCCATAACCAGCCCAAAAATAGTAAAATTGATACAATATTCCACGGATGCTCGTAAAGAGAAGCTGAATGTAGGGGCAATTGACATCGTGTGGGCTGACGACGTTCGGGGGGAATCTCGAAATGGATGATGTTAAGCATACATTGCGCTGTGGATAACCATTTTTGATGTCATTGGCAAGGAAATTCCATTGGTTGCCGAGGATCAGGAAACTTGGAAGAGTACGGACAGCAGCGAAGGCGTACTGGCATTTAACGACCATTTGCGTTGACAATTCACCGCCTGCATTGAG
>CAIVHI010000349.1 GCA_903905685.1 uncultured Bacteroidota bacterium
CACAATTAAACATAGCTACGCTATTTATCTATTGCTCGTCTTTTACTCCCTTTTTTCGGATTCCTCGGCTTGGGGGCAGTCCTGCGGCATCATAACCACTGTGGCCGGCAACGTTACGGCCGGCTATTCCGGCGACGGCGGCGCGGCAACGTCTGCCAATTTGTGGGGCCCTTCTGCACTGGCCGTCGATACATTTGGCAACCTCTTCATTGCCGACGAACAAAACAAGGTCGTCCGCAGGGTGACACCCCCAGGAATCATTTCTACTGTTGCCGGTACTGGATATGCAAGTTATTCCGGTGACGGCGGAGCTGCGACTGCGGCGGGTTTGAATGAACCTTTTGGGTTAGCCTTCGATACGTCGGGCAACCTGTTCATCGCTGATAACGGCAACAACGTTATCAGAATGGTGACCTCTTCCGGTATAGTAGGCACAGTTGCGGGTGATGGGGACGTGGGCTATTCCGGCGATGGCTGGACTGCCACAGCAGCGTCGTTAGACAATACTATTGGGATAGCGTTCGATGCATCGGGAAATCTTTTTATCGCCGATTCTTACAATTTCTGCATTCGCAAAGTTGGTCACTGCCGCGTCTCTGTTCCCTCCCTAGTCGCCCCCACATTCCATTACACCAACTACCCCAACCCCACTACCTTCATCCTCAACATCTCGCAATCCAATCCTGCCGACGTCAACCTCTCCACCACAATCATGAACTACCTTGGGCAAACGGTTTTTGGGGGCGATGTCGTGATTCGGGGTGGCATGGGCGCGCTGGATGTTTCGGGCTTCGCACCGGGTGTTTATATCGTGGTGTTCCGATTGGCAGATGGTGGGAAGGAGCAGTTTAAGGTGGCGGTGGAGTAGTGTAGCAAAATAATAATGGTTCGCGCGGGTACCTTGATTGGCTATTTCCATACTGTTGTGTTTCCGACACACAAATCTTACCTTCGTCATGTTTTAGGCCGACATCGAAATTTTAATCTGGCGGCTTCCAACGGGGTGGAATTATTATTTATCGTGGTTCCCCAAATTAATGAAAACCATCGCTGATGATTAGGAAACTGCTTGCCGCACTACTTGTAACATTTTTTTATACAACCACATTTGCCCAAAATGACAATGCCAGCCTTTTGTTGCAAAGCCCACACGGCCAAAATGTGAAATTGATTTGGTTCTTCAAGACTTGGAGCCCCGAACTGAAATCGTTCGACATCAAGCGCAGGGACGGCATCTCGAAGGAATGGGTGAAACTCAACAAGGCGGCAATCGTACCCTGCCTCACCCCCAAAAAGGACTTCTCGGCAGTAGCTCCCGAAAAATCGGATGTGGAAATCATCAAGTCCACGGCATTGAAATATTTTGCCACCCACAAAATCGTGGAAACCGATTCGGCCACTTTCCAAACCAAAATGCTGAAAGAAAGCCATTACCTCCAAAGTTTTTTTGACGGGGTGATGGCCGATTATGATGTGGCCCTCTTGGGTGGATTTGCCTTCATAGACCGCTCCATCACCAAGAAAATGGACTATGAATATGGCCTTTTCATCCATGGTACAGATTCCTGCCTGGCCAAGGGCTCGTGGAATTATGGGGAGACTCCCGATTTGAATGTAGTTACCGACATCGCTTCCAAATCTACCCCCAAAAAGAGGGGTATACAGATTTTTTGGTCTGTGGACGTGAAAAAGGTAAAAGCCGGCTATGTTCATGGCTTCAATATCTACCGCGACGGTATCCGCCTCAATCCTGAGCCGGTTATGCAGGCCGCAAATGCCGATTTGACCGAATACAGTTGGTTTGACAGCACGGCAAATGCCGACTGGCCCACGCAATACGGCATCGGCTCAGAATCTTTTCTCGACATCGAAGGGGTCATCAAGTCGTACACCCACAACCCGCAAGACCATCCAACAGAGTTCAAAAAACCCGAAGTGACTACAGTGGTATCGCTCGGATATTATTTCAAGGATGGTTTACAGGTTTCTTGGGAGTTCCCCAAGGAGTCTGAACGGTTTTTGAAGGGCTTCTATATTGAAAAGAACAATCTCCCAAACGGTTATAAGACGGTTTCGCCATTGTTGGAGCCCACTATGAGGACGTTTATAGACAAAACCCCGTCTCCCGCAGGGAGTTACGTCAGTTTCCGTGCGATAGCGGTTTATTTGGACCGCACGATTGAAAAGGGGGCCGACCATGCATACAGCTACTTCCCCATCACCGAACCGCCTTCACCCCAAAACGTAAGAGCATCTGTAGCAGGCGGCAACGGAATTTATACGGTAGATTTTTCTTGGGATATGCCCATGAAGGGCGATACGCTGACGGCTTTTTATCGTATTTATGCGTTGGATGCCGTTACAGGCCGTCTAAACCGGCTCACCAAACTACCCCAAATCAAATCGAACAAATTCAAGTATGAATTGAAAGACCCCGAGCCCATCAACAAATTCTGTGTTTCGGCCGTAAATGGCAATGGTACCGAGAGTGGTTTGAGCGATACGGTAACTGTAGTGATTTCAAACGTTTTCCTCCCTCGTCCCCAGCTTTCGAAGATAGAGACCGGCAACGATGGTACGTTGTTGGAATGGCAATATCCTCAAGTGGCAGAACTGAAGGGCTTCCGGATTTACCGCAACAAACAATTGGTGGCCAATGAAGACGTCGTGGGCAGGGGTGCGCGGTCATACAGCTTTCCCGAGTTGAGTCCGAATGTAAGTTACGAATTTTCGATACAGGCTGTGGGCATGCACGACAACCTGAGCGATTTTTCGGATGTGTCGTCGGTAAAGCTGCCGGCTAAGGGCAAAAAGAAATAGCCGCAACTGCCCCAAGGCAATTGCGGCTATTCGCCAGGTTTTCATCCTAATCTCCCCAGCTCGCTTCGGCATCGTGCCACGGGAACGATGCGGCATTCTTGCCGGCCTCCCAATAGAATTTGCTCCGTTTGCGGTCATAGTTGCCTACTTCATCCATGGTTGTGGCATCATACAGCCTGCCATTCACCATGGTATACTTTATGGTTTCGGTATTCTTGATGTCGTCCAGCGGGTTTTTGTCCATTACCAGTAGGTCGGCCAGCTTGCCTTTTTCCA
>CAIVHI010000350.1 GCA_903905685.1 uncultured Bacteroidota bacterium
TACTGGTAAGGCCGAGGTCATACCGTTTACGAGCGAACTCCAAAGCACGACGCGCGGCATCATCGGCACGCTTGGCGGCATCATATTTGTGTACGGAGTTGACCGCATTGTTATGGGCTTTGTACACATTCTGTTTCAAGGTAAGGTCGGAATTGTAGCGGCTGAGTCGTTGGGACTCCAAATTCACCTCTGCCTGTTTTACCGCATAGCGCGCCTGCCAACCATTGAGAATAGGGATATTCAGATTGACCGACAAACCCTGCCTAAAGTTGTCGCTCAACTGCTGCCCAAACGGAATGGTGTTATAAATGGTGCGGTATACGGGCTGAACAACAGTATCGTGCGAAGAAGAGACGAAGCCTATAGGCTGATAGCCGAGTAAGGTATTCGAAAAACCGTAGGTCTGGTAATTACTGGCCCAGTTGGTACCAACCTGCCCCGAAACAGAAAGTTGCGGATATAGTGCCCCACGTGCCGCCTTCCCACCCTTCTCGGCCGATGCCACGCGAAATTCGCTGCCCTTCACCGAGCCAAAATGCTCGTGGGCGGTTTTGAAAATGTCGTCAGGCTGTAAGAATTCCAATTGCAACATGCCGTTGGGCTCTACATTTGGCAAATCGATTTCGAAGGGTGCAGACAAATCCAGGTTCAACAACACCTTGATGTCGAGTACCGACGACGTGTAGTTGGCAATAGCATTGATAAGGTTGCTACTGTCGGATGCCAATTGCGACTCCAACTGTGCTACATTGAGTTCCGGCAGCCGGCCGGCTTCGGCAAATGCCCGAGTTTGCGCCAATTGTGCCTTGGTGAGCGCCACTTGGTTTTCGCCGATATGTATTTGCTCGTATGCCAATAGAGACGACAGGAACGCCGTAGCCACATTGAGCGAGATATCGTCTTTCAACTGGTCTAAATCGGCAAGCGACGCTTTGAGTGCCAAATCGTTCTTCGCGATGGTGTTTCTAAGTTGGTAACCATTAAAAAGGGTCAAGTTGGCTGACCCGGTCGCACTCAAATAGTTGTAGCTACCGTCCACAAATTGGTTGGTAGTGGGGTTGATAGAACGCCCAAAGCTGCGGCCATAGCCACTACTCGCATTCAGGGAAGGCAACTGGGCATACTTGCTTTGCAGAAGCGCATACCTTGCCAATCTGGCATTGAGGGAGTCTTGACGAATGGAAATATTGTGTTCCACCGCATACTTGACACAACGCTGCAATCCCCATTTTTCCACGGGTGGTGCAGCCACCGCAGCCAGCCGCACGAGCAGGGCCAGCGTCATTGCCGACAAACGAACACAGATGCGCATAGTAACAAAAGTAGTGGAAATGGGATAAAGGGCAAAGCGGGAGCTGCAAAAAACAGGGATGGCGGAGTCAATGCCGCCTACGGGTAATCTCTTTTCTCCAACAACGGGTGAGGGTGAGCCTACTTCAAAATGCCGCAACCTACATTCATGTCGGAACGCCAAAATATTTATTGGTGGTACCGAGGCACGACCGAGATGCGCAATTTCATTTGCGCGCAATTCTAGTCTACCATGTAAGGCTCCGAAAAATGCCCTTGCGAAATCCTCATTGTGGTAGTATCCGTCTGAAATTTAGCTACAAAGGAAAATGTACCGGCGATGACCAAATTGACTGTATCGATTGTAAGGTAGACGAAACCGGTATGGAAGGAATCGGTAGAGTAATAGTGACTTATATCTCTAGAATAGTCAGTATACCACGCAAAATCACCAGAGGTATCCGCTAACGAATAAGTACCGGATTGGAAATACCCGTTTGAATTGCTAAGCACAATCGTCAACGCTCCGGCATCTCCTTTACCACTCAAATAGAGCAGATGCTCGCCCCTTTGAATCCTCCCTTGCACGCATTCTGCCAAAGGGTCATTACAACCGGCCGAGAATGCCTTACCATTCGCGAAAAAAGTGACGTGCGGGCCAATAGATACCGGAGCCACCTTGCATCCAGATGCTAAGCTGAAAAACACAACCATAAACAAAGTAATTTTTTTCATTGCGTTATTTACTTATAGCAGTTTTTTAATTAAAATAGACAAAAAAATAATAGATAACATTATGCCGTGGCCTAAAAACAAAGTTATGAACAAACTGAAAATTGATGAGGGTGGAGAAAAGGAAATCGATTTATTACGCTTGCCGGTGCAATTCTTGCGATTTTCGCGCCACAATTACTCCCAAAAAACAAACGACTTTCTCGCCGGATCTGTCGCAGGTATAGGCGAGGCTATGGCACTTTGGAGTTTATACCTCCCACTTTACAAGGAAGTTAGAAATTGACCGTTTCGGGATTCTCTGTATCTAATTTTTTTGAAAATTTTAGCAATTTAAGTTAGCTTTGACAAAAGTTCGATTATGAAAAGACTACAAAGGTTGTTGTTTCTTGCGTTGGCATTCGGATGCCTTTATTCGCTGCCTGCCAATGCACAAGTGTCTTTCACTTCTTGGGTTCACCCACCCTACATCACCCTTTATGCTGCAGCCACCGGCGCAGGTGTCTCCACATCAACCGGGATAACGGTGGACGACCAATATTCCGACACCCTTTCCATCGGCTTCAATTTCACATTTTACGGCAATACCTATTCCAAACTGCTGATAGGCGCCAATGGCAATATCACCTTCAATGACTCCCTGGCATCGGGCTATAATCCTTGGCCTATCACTTCATCGCTTTTGGGCAATTACGAGGTTTACAACAGTATTTGCGGGCCCTGGTGCGATATGGACGTGGTATATGGTGGCGACATCACTTATTTCACGACGGGAACCGCACCAAACAGGATATTCGGAGCCAACTACTGCCATAATGGTATGTACAGCAGCGCAAGCTGCCCCGGACAATATGCGACTACCCAAATACTGCTGTATGAATCGACGAATGTCGTAGAATCGCACATCACCCACAAGACGGTTTGTACTGCTTGGAACGGTGGCGCTGCGGTAGTTGGCGTTCAGAATGCTACGGGCACGGCCGCCACCGCAGCTCCGGGCCGAGATTACCCGGCTACTTGGTCGGCTACCGACGAGGCTTGGCGTTTCACCCCCGACTCCGTAGGAGCGTCCTACGCAGTTGATTCCATTGCATTTGCGCCCATGTCTTATTACACCGTTTATTGGTATGACAGTGCCACGGGTGCCTACTTGGGCTCGGGCGACTCCATCGTGCTTGCTCCTCTGGCACCCACCACTTATGCCGCCTATGCCGTAGGCTGCGTAGACTCCGCATCAACCGGTTTTGATACCGTGGCCACAGGCTACATGACGCTGATGCCGTTGTCGGTGGGTGCAGTGCCGCTTACCAACCAAATCACGTTGTTTCCCAACCCCGCCCACAACGAATTGTCTATCGTTTCGGGCTTAGGCATCAATAGTGTGTTGGTTACCAATATCGTGGGCGAAACGCTGTTTTCAGGCGCCTTTGCTGCCGAAAAAAAGGTGGCCCTTAACACCGTTAATTACCCTGCCGGCATCTACTTCGTGAAAATCGACGATGCGGAAGTTAAGCGGTTTGTGAAGGATTAAGCCGGTCAGTAAACCAGCAGGTCTTTTACCGAGGAATTGCCTTGCAGACCACCCGAATGGATGCACAGTATGCGGTCGGCTGAGTTGAACTCGCAGGCTTCCAACATGTCGCGTATTCCAAACATCATCTTAGAGGTATACACAATATCCAAAGGGATGTGTGTTTCCCTGTAGAAGTCGTTCATGAACTCGACCAGTTCGGGTGTGCGTTTGCCAAAACCGCCAAAATGCCATTTTACCAATAGCTCCCACGCTCGTTGCTTTTCGGGCAAAATGTGGTGGTTGATGTCGGCCGCCATGGAGCCCGCGTTCTTAAACGGGGCAAAACCCAATATTTTTTGTTGTAGGGGCAATTTATTTCGTAAGCCCGCAAGCGTGGTACCCGTGCCCACCGCCAGTGCAATGTGGGTGTATTTTTTCGACACAAACCTGTCTATCAGTCCAGCACCGGTGCGCCCCCGCTCATTGGCACCGCCTTCCGGAACAATGTACGTGCTGTCGAAATCCGCAGTCAACTCCTTAAGGAATTCAGCATCACCTTTATTTCCATAAAAATCTTTGGTCACGAAATGCAACTCCATGCCAAACCTTTGGCAGTCGTTCAGCGTAGCGGTAGGCTCGGCATAGACGCCTCTCACCACCCCTACCGAGCGGAGCCCAAACATTTGTGCGGCATAAGCCGTGGCAACCAAGTGGTTGGAATAACCTCCGCCAAAGGTCACTACGGTTTTGAAGCCATTATCTATGGCGTAGGCCATATTGAGGCGCAGCTTGTACCACTTGTTGCCCGACACTACGGGATGCAACAGGTCGAGGCGCAATACGTCTACACCGGCTACTTTGCTTTGAAACCAAAATTTGGAAAGAGGTTGGATGACGACGTTGCGTTCATCAATTGTATCCGTATTCCCTGAGATAGGCATCATTGTCCCTCCATTTGGGCCGCACTTTCACGAACAATTCCAAGTGGACCTTTTGCTGTAAAAATTTTTCAATCGAGAGTCTGGAATTGATGCCCAATTGCTTGATCATGCTGCCACCCCTACCCAGCAGAATGACTTTCTGGGTCTCTCGGCTCACTACAATCTCCGCTTTGATGACGGTGATGTGCGGCAATTCCTCATACGACTGCACGATGACTGCACTGTGGTAAGGTATCTCCTCATCGAATAACACATATATCTGCTCCCGCACCAACTCGCTCACAAAGAACCGCTGGGACCTGTCTGAAATATCGTCCTCCGGAAAATAGGCTGGCGATTCCGGAAGATATTGAAGGATTAGGGGGATGATTTTATCGGTATTGATGAGCTTCTTGGACGACACCGCCAGCAATACCCAGTCGGGGAACAGCGTTCGGAATTCTTCCTCAATGGCCGACAATGCAGCCGGGTCGGCTATTCGGTCTATTTTGTTGAGGATGAGGATGGTAGGCACCTTGAGCTTCAAGAGGGAGGCTACGCCTACCAGTTCTTCCGATGGGCGGGTGATGTCGTGCACCACAAGCGCCACATCGGCATCTTCGAGAGCACTCTTCACTTGCGCCAACATGCGCTCATGCAGTTTGTACTTGGGGTCTATGACGCCCGGAGTGTCCGAAAACACGATTTGCGCATCGGGCTGGGTGTGGATACCCAATATCCTGTGACGTGTGGTTTGAACTTTATGGGAGGTAATCACCAAGTGTTCTCCCAACAGAGCGTTCAAAAGGGTAGATTTACCCGCATTGGGTGCTCCAAAAATATTGGCAAAGCCAGATTGGTAGTTTGAACTCATTATTGGTTGCAAAAGTAGGAAATTTATACCGAATAATACAGATTCTGAAAATCTTCAAACAAATAAAAAAACAATAAAAATTGAATTTCTGCGTTTTTTAGCCATCTTGCAGCTCCCGTTTTTGGGCTCAAAATAGCGTGCTACCAATAGTTGGGCAACCAGACAAACGAGCCCAAACCCTACCCTACTTCCACACCCAATTCCTCGGGTAGGTCTTTTTCTATACGTAGATTGTTGATGATGAACAACTGGCGGTCGGGGGTGTTTTTACCCATGTAATATTCCAGCAGTTTTTGAATTTGGGCGTCTAGCGTAAGCAACACCGGGTCTCTACGCATGTCGGCGCCAATAAACCGCGCAAATTCTTCCGGACTGATTTCGCCCAGACCCTTAAAACGCGTTATTTCGGCTTTGGGGCCAATGTCGGTTATCGCCCGCTTGCGGTCGTCGTCATTATAGCAGTAGTAGGTCTTCTGCTTGTTCCTGACGCGGAACAGGGGTGTTTGGAGGATGTAGACGTGGTTGCCGCGCACCAAATCGGGAAAAAATTGCAGGAAGAATGTCATGAGCAGCAACCTGATGTGCATACCGTCCACATCGGCATCGGTGGCTATCACGATGTTGTTGTATCGGAGGTATTCTATGCCTTCCTCAATGTTGAGCGCGTGTTGCAATAGGTTGAACTCCTCATTCTCATAAACAATCTTCTTGGTGAGCCCATAGCAATTTAGCGGTTTACCCCGCAGGCTGAACACGGCCTGGCTCTCCACATTGCGGCTCTTGGTGATGCTCCCGCTCGCAGAGTCCCCCTCCGTAATGAACAGGGTGGATTCCAACTGCTTCAACTGAAACTCCTCTTTGTTCTTGGCCGGTAACTCGTCGTTGAGGTGAATGCGGCAGTCGCGCAGCTTCTTGTTGTGCAGGTTGGCCTTCTTGCTGCGCTCATTGGCCAGTTTCCGGATGCCCGACAGCTCTTTGCGCTCGCGCTCGCTTTGCTCGATGCGCTTTTTGAGGGCTTCGGCCGCGGCACCGTTTTTATGGAGGTAGTTATCGAGCTCCTTATTAAGGAAATCGGCTATGAATGCCTTCATAGACGGCCCGCCTTCCGACACGTATTGGGAGCCCAACTTGGTCTTGGTTTGCGACTCGAACACCGGCTCTTGCACCCTTACCGAAACCGCCGCGCAAATGCTCTGACGAATGTCCGACGCATCGTAATCTTTCTTGAAAAACTCCCGTACGGTCTTGACGAAGGCCTCGCGGAATGCCGCTTGGTGGGTGCCGCCCTGCGTAGTATGCTGCCCGTTTACAAAAGAATAGATGTCCTCGCCATAGTCGCCCGAGTGGGTGATGGCTACTTCTATGTCATTGCCCTTCAAGTGGATGATGGGATAACGCAGCGTCTCCGGATTGGTTTTGCGGCTCAACAAATCGAGCAGGCCGTTGCGCGACACATAGTTGCGGCGGTTGAAGTGTATCTGTAAGCCCGCATTTAGGAAACAGTAGTTCCAAACCTGGTTTTCGACATACTCATGCAGGAAGTGGTAATTTTTAAAGATGGTTTCATCGGGCTTGAACTCCACCAACGTTCCGTTGGGCTCGTCGGTAGCCGTTTCGGGATTGTCTTCCACCAAGATGCCCCGCTCAAAAACAGCCGTCTTGGCCCTTCCCTCTCTGAATGCCGAAATCTTGAAATGGGTGCTCAATGCATTGACCGCCTTGGTACCTACGCCGTTTAGCCCTACCGACTTTTGGAATGCCTTGCTGTCGTACTTGGCGCCTGTGTTGATTTTAGAGACCACATCAACCACCTTGCCCAGCGGGATGCCCCGCCCAAAATCGCGTACCCGCACGGTAGCATCGGCCACAGTGAGCTCCACGCGCTTGCCGTGGCCCATCGTGAATTCGTCGATGCAGTTATCCACTACTTCTTTCACCAATACGTAAATGCCGTCGTCGGCACTGCTGCCGTCACCCAGCTTGCCGATGTACATGCCGGGCCGTAGCCTGATGTGCTCGCGCCAGTCGAGCGACCGAATGCTGTCTTCGTTGTATTGATTGTCCAAATTCGCCATGGGGTACTGAAAATGTTGTTGTTAGAGGGAAAAATCAGGAACTGCTACCGCGATGCCAGCACATCGGCGATGTGCACCATTCGGATGGGCAGGTTCTTTTCCTGAATGTAGCCCTGCATATGCATCATGCAAGATACATCGGTAGTGACGATATATTCCGCCCCGGTATCCATTGCACTCTTGATTTTTGTTTGCACCATTCCCATTGAAATCCCTTCGTATTTTACGGCAAACGTGCCGCCAAAGCCGCAGCAGGTTTCGCACTCGGCCATCTCCACCAGCTCCAACCCACGCACTGCCGACAGCAGTTTGCGCGGGCCGGCCTTGATGCCGCATTCGCGCAATGCCCCGCAGGAGTCGTGGTAGGTGGCCTTGCCGGGAAAAGTAGCCCCAAGGTCGGTAATGCCCAGGACCTCGGTGAGGAACTCGGTGAATTCGAAGATGTTGCCCCTCACGTTATTGCAGAGATTGTGGTCTGCACTATTGTTGAAGAGCTTGTCGTAGAAATTGCGGACGAAGCCCGTGCAGGAGCCGCTGGGTCCCACGATGTACTCATTGGCCTGAAAATCTCCCAGAAACTTTTGGGCCACCGTCTTGGCCTCTGTCCGAAACCCGGCATTGAAAGCCGGTTGCCCGCAGCAGGTTTGGTTGGTATTGTATTTCACCTCGCACCCCGCCATTTCCAATACCTTAACCATGTTCATCCCCGTTTCGGGATACAGTTGGTCTACGAAGCAGGGAATAAAAAGTTGAACGGCAGGCATGGTGTTTTCCGGCTTTGAGGAGGTTTTGGCACAAAGGTCGTGTGTTTTCGGGAAATTGGCGGGGCCGGTGGCGAAATGGGTTTTCCACATGGGGGAGGCTGGCGGTAGGTTTTGATTGAATGCCGCATCTACCAAGTATTATGCCATCTTCTCAGTAGGTCTGTTGATGGGTATTTTGGAGACGTTTAGGTATCGAGGCACCAATTCGGCCTCGGGTTTGCCATTGTGGAATAACTTTGAATACTATACCTTTATCATTGTGTTTGTAGCGCATTTCGCGGAACGGGTGAACCGCCACCGGGTCAATTCAGAAACATTTTTCCAATTTGCATAAATACAATCGTCATGGACATCATCATTTTTATATTGGCCTGCTTTTGCCTTTCCTACTCGGTATACCAACTGTCTTTATCCATCAAGCGGAAACAGGCGGGGCGACACTCGCATTGAAAGCAGGAGTTGGGCATTTGTAGGTTGCCGGGTTTGGCGTTATCGACAGGTGTTTAGGCATCGTCTTGCCGTTAATCACGCTTTGCGGTCTTCATTCCGGTGGTATATCCGTTCAATCTCTTTCCTCAATTCCAATTCATTGGGCAAGTACAGTTGATACTTGCTCACATACAGTTGGGAACTTACATTGTGCATGGCATATTTTATTTGCAGTTCGTCTTTCTCCCGTGCCATGACTATGCCGATAGGCGGGTTGTCGCCTTCAACATTCATTTCATGCTCAAAGTAGCCCAGATACATGTTCATTTGCCCCACATCGCCATAACCGGCCTCTTCCTTTTTCAAGTCAATCAATACGAAGCACTTCAATATTCTGTGGTAGAATACTAGGTCTACGAAATGATGCCTGTTGGCAAGGGTTACCCGGTATTGCCTGCCTACGAATGCGACGCCCGTGCCGAGTTCCAACAGGAAATGTTGCAGGTTGTCTATAATGAGGTGTTCGAGATTGCCCTCAGAAGTATGGTATGGCTCGGGAATTTGCAGAAACTCCAAAATATACGGCTCCCTCAATAGGTCGGATGGCGATTGGACGACTTGCCCTTCA
>CAIVHI010000351.1 GCA_903905685.1 uncultured Bacteroidota bacterium
AATACATTTACCTCTTAAAATATGCCTTTTCTTTCTCCAACCGGCCTTAAGATTTCCAAAGAGGCCAACCCATCAAGGTCTCTCGATGCAGTCCGTTCCGAGGTGTTGCATAATTCTTGACAATAGACCTCGCATGCTCACCTCATCCCAATCCCCATTACATCGCGCATCGTGAAAACACCCGATTTCCCGCAGATGAATTCTGCTGCGGCGAGTGCACCTGCGGCAAAGCCGTTGCGGTTGTGAGCGGTGTGCTTGATTTCGATGGTGTCGACTGCGGAGGTATAGGCAACTTCGTGGGTGCCGGGAACCGTGCCAACACGGTGTGAGGTAATGGCTAATTGATCGTTATCGGTCGGGACGGGACCTGCCGGCTTCCATTCGTGGAGCCGGGGAATTGCTGCCAAAATCTGCTCGGCCAAGGTGACGGCTGTGCCGCTGGGGGCGTCCTTTTTTTGCGTATGATGGGTCTCGTCCAAAGTAACGGCATATTCCGGCCGGGAGGCCATCAACTCGGCCAATAGGCGGTTGACCTCGAAAAACATTTGCACGCCCATACTGAAATTGGATGCGAAGAGGAAGGCTGTATTATTGGCCACTGCAGCGGCTTTCGCCCGTTCCAAGCCATCGTTCCAACCCGTGGAGCCGCACACCACAGGCATGCCGGCATTCAGGCATCGCATTACATTGGCCTCGGCAGTAGTAGGTCCGGTAAACTCAATGCATACGTCGGCACGACGTATGTTCTCATCGATGAGGTCGGAGGCATTGGCATTGGTGACGCGCAACACGATTTCGTGCCCCTTGGCTTCGGCAAGTTGCTCAATGGCCTTGCCCATTTTACCATAACCCACCAATGCTATCTTCATAAAATCGTATTGCCGCTTTCCTATTACTTGATGATGCCGCCAATGTATTTCAAATACCGGTGGGCCAATACTTCCCGGTCGTAATTTTCCTTGGCATACCTATATCCGCTCTCGCCTTGTTCCTGCAACAGACTGGGGTGCGCCAAATACTCCCTAATCACCCTGCTGTATTCGGCAGGATTCTCGGGCTCCACGTAGCAGCCTGCACCGGCATCCTCAACCAGCTTGCGAGACACCCCATCTATAGCCATCAGTATCGGCTTTTTGCACGACATATAATCGAATGTCTTGTTGGAATAAACGGTCTTGAACGTGTCTACCCGCTTCAATACCGATGCCCCCATCTCTGATGCCAGTATATACTTGAACACCTCCTGCTTGGGCACCGAGTCGAGGAATCTGACGTTGGGTACTTTACGCTCGGCCGCCATGGCCATGAGCCGTTCTTTTTCCATGCCCTGCCCTATCAGCAGAAACAGCACGGGGGTATCAGCAAGTTCCAGCCCGGCATCCAGCAACTGCTCCAACTTGTTGGCCACGCCATGTGCACCCACATAAGTGATGACGAACCGCCCATCGAGGTCATGTTGCTTACGGAATGCCTCGCGGTCGAAACTGTGCAGCAGTTTGTCGGACAGCGTGAAATCGGCCGCATTGGATATTTGAATGAGTTTGGCATCGGGAACTTTATTTTTTTCCACGAGTGTGCTGTAAAAGGCGGGAGTAAGGACGTTGATCATCCGTGCCTTGCGGTAGATGAACCGCTCCACGCCATAGGCCACCTTGATAATGAAGCCGTTGGTAAGCACGCCCGTTGCCACCGCCGACTCCGGCCAAAGGTCACGCACTTCGAATACGAATGGCTTTCGACGGAACAGTGCAATGAGGTAGCCGCTGATACCCACAAACAGTGGAGGCGATGTAACCACGACAGCATCGAACTTGCCCTTTGCCAAAAACAAGCCCGCATAGAGCGACGAAAACATGAACGAGAAATAACCCCAGAGTCTCCCGGCAAAGCTCTTGTTGTAAGACTCCGAGACATGGCAACGCCAAACATCTACGGCACCTTGCCGCTTTTTCACGAAATGCCGACCCTTGTATTCTTCCTTCTTCTCGGAGCCGTTGTAGTGCATCATACCGGCAACGATGGTCACGTTGTGGCCTTCGCCTGTCCAAACCCGAGTCAGTTCGTTCCACCGCGACCCACCAGGGTCGTCGTCTTCCAAAAAATACTGGTGGATGAGCAGAATATTCATGTAGATGGTGGAGCAAGGCGTTTGAGCAACCTGCACATTTTGGTACAAAGATAAAATTTAGCAACCGATGGACACCGGCACGGTTAATATTATTTTAGTTCGCATTTAGCAACCAACCACCTCCATAAGGGCCTCGAAATTGGCCGCACCGGCAACGGCACACGGTATGCCCACGACCTCGACTGAAGACTCCCGCCTTTCAGAGATTCCCTTGCCATAATATTTATCGTAATAGTTCAGCAGTATGGCGAAGGCCGACCGTCGGTCGCCGGTTTCCAGGTAGGCCACTGTCTCTTTTGTGGCCAGCCCCCCCAGCCGCTTACGGATGCGTAGCGTGCATTCTATGAGTTCGGGCAACGGTACTTCGGCATAATCCGTCAGTATATGGTCGAGGCGGGCATCGAACGGCACCTCAAGAAAGTACACTTGCGAGTTTCGCAACCGTTCAAAAAATCGGAGGGGCAAGTTGATGTCGCCTATCCTGCGGCTCTCATCTTCCAGCCAAACCGTCTGCCCGGTCCGGGCAATTTGCGTGCGGTGCATGGCAACGGCGAGCAGGTTTTCGAACATCTCCTGCGATGGTTGCAGGCCGGGGTCTCCGCCAAATGCCGAGCCTTTATGATTGGCCAGAGCCTCCAAATCGAGCACGGCGCCGCCATTTTGTGCAACAGTATGAAGTAGCTCCGTTTTACCGGAGCCCGTATATCCACCCAGCACCCGGAGTGGCGCGGGTTGGTCGCAGGTATCGAGTACCCAATTTCGGAAAGCCTTGTAGCCGCCGGTGAGCAGCGATACTTTAAACCCGTACAAATCTAAAAGCCACGCCATTGCGCCACTGCGCATGCCGCCGCGCCAGCAGTGCACCAGCACCTGCTTGGAACCTGCCTCAACGGCATGCGCCGCTGTAACGGCTTCTGCCTGCGCTACCAGATGCCGCATTTTGGGTCCGAAAAAATCCAAGCCCTCCTTAATGGCCGGTTCTCTGCCCACCTGCTTATAGGTGGTGCCTATTATTTTGCGCTCGTCGTCGGAGAATATGGGGAAAGAAATGGCGCCTGGAATATGGGCATGGCTATACTCCGACGGGCTGCGCACATCAAGGATTGGGCAGGAACCGGCGAGATCCAAAAAGCGAGTAATTTCTACATGGTTCACCATCGACTAACGAGTTTCATGATTCAAATAGCTCGCATTCATTCAGCAGCAATAGTCGGCACTGCCGAAAATCGGACCATATTGTAAATTAATTGGAAGAAGCAAAGTTATGGGGATCCAATAAAACTTCACGTAAGGACTAAAAACGCCAAAGGAACGGGGCAACGCCCATTCCTTTGGCTATACTTTCAAGAGCAAAAATTACTTTTGACCTCTGCAACATTCCTTCTTCACTTCTCCGCAGCAATCCTTTTTAGGGTTTGCATCGGCTGCAAGGCGGAAGCCAAGGCTGAGCGATTTGGTATCGGGCAAATAGGCGGCACGGCGGGTAACGCTGCACTCATCCATGTCCGACTCGTAGGAACCGCCCCTCACTACGTGGGAAAGACCCGACTCGGGCCCTTGTGGATTCTTTACGGGCTTGGAATTAAAATAAGTCTTGGCGTAGAAGTCGCTGCACCACTCTTCGGCATTGCCGCTCATATCGTAAATGCCGAGCTCGTTGGCATTTTTGAGGCCTACTTTATGGATGTGGTCGTTGGAGTTGCGGCTGTACCACGCCACGGTTTGCGGTAGGTTCCTGCCGCTGAGGTGCTTACCCTCGGCGTGTACATCTTCTATTCCATGAATGCGCTCAAATTGGCCACCGCGGGCGGCATATTCCCATTCGGCTTCGGTGGGCAGGCGATAGTTGGCACCAAGCGCCTTGTTGAGGCGGGCTATGAATTCCTGCACCTCGTTCCAACTCACGTTGGTAACTGCACAATCATCGCACTGGTAAGACGACGGGTTGTTGTCCATCACCGCACGCCATTGCCGTTGGGTCACCTCATAGGCACTCAGCAAGTAGTCGTCCAGCATGACGGCATGAGCCGGCCGGCGGTCTACGGCACTGGTATCGTCTCCGAGGTAGAACCTGCCGCCGCCCACGTTCACCATGTATATCCTCAACGGCTCATGCACGGTCAAGTTGTACTTTCTCTGGGCCATCGATGTCGTGAACGCAATGGCGCCCAAGAGTGTCAATATAATGTTTTTCATACTGTTGCTATGTCGTTTCAATATAGGGTGGTTTTACTCAGCCATTTGAACCACCTTGGTGGGCTCCAGGTTCGCATTGCGGATGGCGATGTTTTGCGCCACCTTGCGTGCCAACCGGGCGAACGCTTCCTGAACGATGGAATCGTCTCCCGCAACGGCCGGAACGCCCGAATCTCCACCTTCGCGAATGCTCTGCACCAACGGAATTTCTCCCAAGAACGGCATCTCGAATTGGTCGGCCATTTTTTGGGCACCTCCCTTTCCAAAAATATAGTATTTATTGTTGGGCAACTCCTCGGGGGTAAAATAGGCCATATTCTCCACAATACCTAGGATGGGTACGTTTATTTGAGGCTGTTTCAGCATCATGACGGCCTTCTTGGCATCGGCAGCAGCTACGGCTTGCGGGGTAGACACGATTACGGCACCTGTAACGGGAACGGTTTGCACCATGGTGAGGTGCACATCGCCGGTACCGGGCGGCATGTCTATGATGAGGTAGTCGAGTTCATCCCAATATACCCCTGTGATAAATTGCTTTAGGGCAGAGCTGGCCATCGGGCCACGCCAAATGACAGCCTGCTTTTCATCTATCAACAGGCCTATGGACATCGCTTTGATACCGTGGGTCTCAATGGGCACTATCATGCCTTCACCATTGATTTCGGTCATCATGGGGCGTTGGTCGCGGATGCCGAGCATCATGGGCACGCTCGGGCCATATATGTCGGCATCGAGCAAACCCACCTTAGAACCCTCGCGGGCCAAGCCGACGGCCAAATTGACGGCCACGGTAGACTTACCTACCCCACCCTTGCCGGATGCCACCACGATGATGTTCTTCACTCCGGGCAATACCGACTTGTTGTCTTTACGGTTGGTATTCACTTGGGCATCCATGAAGATGCTGACCTCTGCGTCCTTATCCACCAACTTGTGAACGGCCGTTATGCAGGCCTTCTCAATCATAGCCTTAAGGGGGCACGCCGGCGTGGTGAGCATAACGGTGAACGAGACTTTCATTCCGTCCACCTTTACATCGCGCACCATATTGAGCGTCACGAGGTCTTTGCCCAAATCCGGCTCAATAACATTGGAGAGTGCGTCCAATACGGCCTCTTTAGTAATCATACAGATAAAAATTAGGATATTGTTGCCACCAAACGACAAAAATAGTAAATGTCGGCATAAAAACTGTGGCGGCCCTTGCGAAAGCACAGATACCCGTTTGCCTAAAATACAGATTGCCACGAAACGGAGATACCCACGCAAACGGATTTGTTAAAGTATGGACGTTCACGTCATATGTATGACGTTTAGGCAATATATTATCGTAATTTTGCAAAGCCATGAAATACATCCGTTTCGTAGCGGCATTCCTCCTGTTGGTTGCCGTGAATTGCCCCAAGGGGTTTGCACAAGTAGCCTTGGATAGAGTTATTGAAATAGACGGAGTCGCGATGACGGCCGACAGTCTACGGTCGGTACCGGCGGTGATAACGGTGAAGAACCAAGACAGGGGCGTACTCGCGGGTAACAATGGCGTATTCTCGATAGTGTGTTTCAAGGGAGATACTTTGGTTTTCAGTTGCGTGGGGTTTACTTCCAAACAATATGTTGTGCCTAAAACCCTGACCGAAACCCATTATTCGGTCATTCAACTCATGGTTCAGGATACCTTCTATTTGCCCGAAACCATTATCCGCCCGTTGCCCACCCGCGAACAGTTTGGTTATGCCTTTCAATACTGGCGTATCCCCAACGACTATTACGAGAAGGCACGCCGCAACACCAATGCCTATGTACTGCGCGCACTGGCCTATACACTTCCTCGCGACGGCAGTGAGGCCCAAGCCCGCACTCAGGCCCAGATGGCCAAGGAGGCCACTTACTATGGCATGCAGCAACCCATGAACATCTTCAACCCCATTGCATGGGGCCAGTTCTTCGAAGCCTGGAAGCGTGGCGACTTCCGTAAAAAAGACAATCCCTACCTGAGCAGCGATTATTGATATTGAAAATGTCTTTATTCGCATACGGCAATTTGTCACACTTGACATTACGGCATTTGACTTTTGTCATATAAAGTGGACGCGCATACTGACGGTGGTCAGAATCCAACTGTGGGTGGCGCGGTAATTTTGCTGCTAGGGCTGGCGAAACATTCAAGCCTCCCGTATAGACATTTATGGATCAAAATGCGCTGTTGGCATTTGCAACTGAGTATTCAAGGGAATTGATATGCTATCACGAACCTACTTGCGCCTTCCTGACCGTTGGTGCGCCTTCCAACCGAATTGTGGGCTATAACCCGGACGAACTGGCCGGAAAAAACCTGTATGACTTCATCCACGATGACGACAAGGATTTTTTCGAGATGATGGTGCACCTGCCCATCTTGAATGGCGAACGGTCATCGCTCCGGGCCGATTTCCGCTTCAAAACCCAAGACGAGACGTACATATGGCTGAATATGGACGTTATACCTCACAAAAACGACAACAATGTGGTTATTGGATTGGTAACAATATCTAGGAACACTACAGAATCGATGTTGGCCAAGGAAAAATTCGAGAAGCGGCAAGCCCTACTCAACAACACCGGCCAAATGGCCCAATTGGGTGCCTGGGAATTGGAGCTGCCTTCTAAGACGAGGGTATGGTCGAAAGAAACCTATGATATCTTCGAAGTAAGCGAGAAGGAAAAACTGACCTTCGACGAAACCATGAGCTGTTTTCCGGGCGAAGCCGAAACCACACTTAGGACGGCAATAGACCATGCGTTGAATCACGGCATCCCCTACGACATCACACTCCCCTTCATTACGAAAAAAGGGCGTAGCGTTTGGGTGCGGACGATGGCCACGCCAAAGATACATTTAGGGAAAGTCGTGAAACTCTATGGTATCATCCAAAACATCGACAAGGAAGTGAACAACAACCTCACGCTCAACGCGATGATTAATCAACTTACCAAGCAAAACCGCCAACTCGAAGACTTCACCCACATCCTCTCACACAATGTGCGCGGCCCCATTTCGAGCCTGACCACGCTGCTCGACATGTTTGAACACGCAACTTCCGACGACGAAAAACGTGAACTCCTCGACATGTTGAAGATGTCTTCCAAGTCGCTGGAAGACTTGCTGAATGAGCTCAAAGAGGTCATCAATGCAACCCACATCAGGGGCATAGAATCGCAAGAAAACCGCATCACCGATATCCTCAACACTTGCACAGAGCTCTTGGCCGGCGAGATAAAACAATCGAATGCCTCAATATCGGTGGACCTGGATGGGTGGAAAGTCATCAACTACCCCAAAATCTACCTCGAGAGCATCATGATGAATTTGATGAGTAATGCATTAAAGTACCGGTCGGATGCCCGCAACCCTATGATAAACATTACGACCCGACTCGAGCACGGCATGTACATTTTGGAATTCAAAGACAACGGTGCCGGCATAGATATGGCGAAGCACCGCGACAATATGTTCAAGCTCTATAAGACCTTCAATACAACAAAACCGGGCAAGGGGCTGGGGCTCTTTATGACGAAGAGCCAGATTGAAGCCATGGGTGGTGAAATAAACGTGGAGAGCGCCGTTGAGGTAGGCACCACATTCACGATAGTTTTTAACAAGGAGAAAGTGCCTACGCTCTAATCGGTTACGCAAGCATCAGTAAGTAGGCGTGGCACCCTTTTGGAAAAACTCGCCTATTTTCCTGAAAATGGGCCGAAATACGAATTGCTGAATCATGACCGTATCCTTGTTCCCGTCCATCAGTGCATAGAGCCTGTCGGAGTCATATTCGTCGGGCACCTCCATGTCTTTCGAAACCAAGTTCTTACTCCGCTTGTTGGCCGCAATCCAATAGGACTCAACCCTATGATGGCGGCCATCTGTGGTCTCAATGTCGATAACCGAGTGCCTGTGACCGGTGCGAATCAGGCTGTCCATGCCCTCTGTGCCATTCAAATACCCTTCGCAGTTCACATTCGCGAAGTAGGTGAGGTACAGGTTGGCATTGTGTAGGTTGAGGTCGGCAGGCTTGCCGGCCTTAGCTCCGGTGACGACAGCGGTGCCCGTTTCATGAGCCACAACGAACGAGTGTTCGGGATGGTCGGCATATTCCACCGACACCGACTTTATTTGGTCGGGGGCAATTGCAAAGACGTGTCGGTCGCGCCAATCTTTTTCTTTTGCCGAAAAACGGTTGAGTAATACTCCAACAAAGCCTTGTATATGTACAACATAGGGCTGAGACGCCCCTTCCGTCATCATGACCGTGCCCGAATTATTGGGAGCGGCACCACCTACATAGAATTTCGTAATGACTTGATTCTTGCGGTTGTACACCTCCACTTTTGTACCTAACGTGGAAAGCTGCTTCACGCTGTTCTCCACCGCATTTTTATTGACGGGATACAAGGCTTCCTGCTGGGCAAGCGTGGTAAGGATCATCCTTACCATGGAGGGCATGGCCTTGTAGCTGTGGTTGAGCATCCATCCCGAGTCGGTACGCTCCACCAACGCGGTGGCTCCATCGAAGGTAGCGATGAAAAGCCTACCCACATTGGCGGTATCCTTCACGGTAAACCCGGCCTCAGACGTGCCATAGGGGTTATCGGTATGGCGCGTCCGTACCTTGTAGATTCCGAAACAAAGCAGAATCAACACAATACCGTAAAGAGACAGTTTTTTCATGGGAAATTGATTTCGACGTTTCGCTCGGCTACTTGTTTTCGTAGCGGCGTTTCCTAAAAAACATATAGGCCGATGCAAACACGAGGACCAATACTATGGGAATACCAACGTTGACCATCTGCCACATATTTTTCTCATCCTTCACGCGGCCGCCGTCAAGTAGTCGGAGTTTAACCTCTTTCGACCGTGCCTCCAGCACACCCGACTTATCGGTTAAATACTCCAAGCAATTAAGTAGGAAGCTTCGGTTTTCGAAAAACTCGTTGGAATAAGGATAGTAACCTATCGGCATTACGCCTTGCTTGGTCGAATATTCATTGCGGAAAATGTTGCCCACCGATACGACAATCATGGAGGTCTCGCTATCGCACTTGGGCTTGAATTTCTCGTTGATGCTTTCAAGGTCCTTCAAATAGTCTCCGGCCAAACGGTTATTGAAAGCCGACAAAAATTTGCCTTCCAACAACACCGCCACGGGTTTGTAAGACTTGTCGAACATCTTTTCGGGCATGGCGTAATTCATCATTGACAGGCTGACCCGAACCGGAGCGGTAGACGTCCGGCTATATTTTGAAGTCTGCAACAAGATGGTCTTTTTGATTCCCGGTGCCAGAATCGTATCGATACTGTTGGTAAACCCGCCGAGTATGAAATCCAGATTGCGCACAATGGGGTGATCGGCTATAGGGTTGAGACGGGGAAAATATATCCAGTCTTTCACATCTACCTGCCCGTTGTTGGTTCTGGCCAAGGGCGCACATTGCTTGTCCTCAACCAAGTCGTTGTTTACCCTCACCCCGTATTTAAACAGCAGGTCATCCAACTCCAACCCATACTCCATCGCAATAAATTGTGGCGTATTGGCAAAACTGTCTAAGGCCGCCTTCAAATTGTTGACCACCCACAATACGTGTCCACCCTTCATCACATATTGGTCCAGCTTCAACTTCTGCGGCCCGGTAAACTTCTCGGTGGGTTGATTCACGATGATGGCATCGTATGCCAACGAAATATGCAAAACGTTATTGACGTTTACAGTATCCAAATCGTAATAGTAGGGCAATGTGTTCAACAACATGTCGTAGGTGTGGATATCCGACATTTCACCATTGCCCACTACATAAGCCACCTTCGGTCTGGCGGGCTTGCTCAAGATGTTGATGGCATAGGCGAATTTGTATTCCAATAATGCTTCGGAATAACTGATTTTCTCCTCAGCGGTTTTATTGGGTGGATTTTCCAACAAGAGCACCGGCATTTCGTGCCCATTGTACTGCACAAGTGCATACGGGAAGAAAATCTTCATGGAGTAGTCCTCGTCTTCTTTGGAGGACATTGTGAGGTACATAATCCCTTTTTGTTCCAAATCATGAACAATCTGCTTCTGTTCCTTTTCATTCTTACCCTCCAAGGGGTCGATAAACCGAAACACAACTTTATTGCCTGCATATTCTTTGAAAGAACGCAAGCGTTCCTCCACGGCTTCCTGCATACGTTGAAACTTGGCGGGGAACTTACCCTTCAAATAGACATCGATTACGGCCACCTCCTGCATGTTGTTCAGGAGCTTTTTGGTGGGAGCAGAAAGCGTGAACCTTTTTTCCTTGGTCAAATCCAACCCGGTATGAAAGTAGGAAGTCAAGATATTGATGCCGATGATAATCAATACCATCATTACCAAACCCACTATGGCCTGCTTCTGCTTGTTGCTATTCCCCTTGGCGGTATCCTTTGCCATAAATTAGTTTAACCCTGTCTGGATAAATCGCCGGTACGGCTATTCAATGAAAAACGAGTGAGTGATAAGAACAGAACTATGAGCGAGACAAAATAAACGACGTCTCGAGTATCAATCAATCCGCGACTTATCGAATTGTAGTGGAATTCCAACCCAATCATACTCAAATAGTAGTCTATACCTTCGGAAAAACTGGGCAGCTTGCTCAATGCCTCAAACCCGGTATATAGCAAGTAGCATGAAATCAAGGCAATCAGGAAACCTACTACCTGATTGGCTGTCAATGAGGAACAGAACACGCCTACTGCAGCAAACGTGGCGGCCAAAAACAACAGCCCAATGTAAGAACCCACTATTGCGCCGGTGTCCAAACCAACGTCAGGAAACGAAAGGTTGCTGATAGTGAAGACGTAAAGTAGTGTGGGTAGGATGGCAAAGGCTATCAGTACAACGGTGGCAAGGTATTTGCCCACAATAACTTCCATTACGGTAACGGGCTTTGTGGAAAGCCATTCGATGGTACCCGTCCTGAACTCGTCAGCAAAAGAGCGCATGGTTATGGCAGGAACAAGGAAGAGCAGCAACCAAGGAGCAATGGCGAAGAATCGGTCCATCACCGCATAGCCATATTCCAAAATGCTGTGTTCGGGTATTATCCACAAAAACAAGCCGCATGCTACCAGAAAAACGAGCAGGGCCACATAACCAACGATAGAGCTGAAAAACGAATTGATTTCCTTTGAAAGTATACTAAACATCCGTAGCCCGTGTTGATTGACACAAAAATAATGCTTTGGCCGCTTTCTATCGGCGACTAGAAAACCCTAAAACGTTAAAAAAAAACTACGATATATGCGCCATGGCTCGACACAACTTGGATTGAATTTCCAAGAATTCCTCTTTCGAAAATTTCAACTTAGGCTTCGAAAAGTCCATATCACCCGATGCGTTGATAGGAATGAGGTGCATATGGGCATGCGGCACCTCCAAGCCCACTACGCTGATTCCACATCGGTTGCAGGGAAATACCTGTTCTATTGCTTTCGCGATAGGTTTTGCGAAGGGGAGCCAAGCAGCAAGCAGTTCGTCCGACACATCGAATATTTTGTCGATTTCCACTTTGGGCACCACAAGCACATGACCTGCAGCAACAGGAAATACATCCAAGAACGCGATGAAGCGGTCGTCTTCGGCAATCTTGTAACAAGGTATCTCCCCCGCTATGATCCTTGAAAATATAGAAGCCATATTAAGAAGTAATACCGTCTATCCGAAATTTCATTGTGCCATTCGGTACAACAATCTCCACCACTTCCCCTGGAACCCTACCTAACAAACCCTTGCCAATTGGGGACGACACCGAAATCTTCCCCTGCTTGATGTCTGCTTCCGTCTCCGATGTAATTTGAAAAATGAACGGCTTATTGGTATTCATGTTCACTACAGAAACTTTGCTTAATACCGACACCTTCGATGTGTCTATTGACTTCGCGTCAATCACCCTTGCAGAAATGATTGCACTTTCCAATACGGAAATCCTTGCCTCATGATGCCCTTGGGCCTCTTTTGCGGCATCGTATTCCGCATTTTCCTTCAAATCCCCCTTTTCACGTGCCTCCGCAATCTGGCGCGCAATCTCCGCCCTACCCGAGGTTTTCAATTTGCTCAACTCTTCCTTCAACTGAGCAAGTGTCTCTTTGGTTATATAATTAAACTCAGCCATAAAATTAGGTATGAAACAGTAAATAAAAAGAACAACGCCTCCGGTTAGAGAAGCGTTGCCAATTGCAAAGATAAGTAAAATTTGACACTAACGGCCGACACGGACACCTATCATGTGTACGCCGTTCGCCGGACGCTGGGTAGGACGATAAGAATAGTCAATACCAATCAGTGGACCTTTGTCACCCATACGCTTTTGTACTGTTGCACCGCAAGCGAAGCCTTCATACATCGTAGTGCTTGTAGTGGTGTTGCCAATACCGTTTTCATAGCGGTAGGCGGCACGAAGCACCACCATCTTCATGAAGGTATATTCCAAACCGCCACCCAGATAATCATTGTTGAACGAATTAGATTGGAAATCGAACATCACCGTCAATTTGTGTTTGGATTCCGCTTCGGCAGAACTCAGATGGTTTTTGTCGAGATAGAAATCATAAGCGGCACCGAAATTCAGATAGGTTGGCATTTCGAACTTTTCAGAAGGATATTGTTCCGTAACCGTAAAAGCGGGACTACTTTGCGGCGCATCGCCATTAATGGAGAAACCGGTTCCGCTGAACCGCATGTTGGTACCGATATTGCGGAGAGTAACACCGAAATGGAAGTTATCCTGCTTACCGGTAACATATTGCAACCCACCTTCGAAGGCAGCACCTGAAGCCCCAATGTTGGCGATTTGCTCCGACACGAAAGTGGCAGCAAAACCTGCACTAATGTGGGTAGAGAAACGCCTGGCGAATCCCACCTCGAAGTTCAAAAACTGTGGATGGTAGGTACCATAACCTTCAGGGCTGCTGTAACTGGTAATTGGAATATCGCCAAATCCCATCGACATAATGTTCAAACCAATTACACCAATGTCACCCAAGCTTTGGGCAACACCGAGATTATTGATGTCGATATTGGTACCGGTAAGGTAGATACCGTGGCTGAAGCCAACCTCAGTAGAGGAATCGAGAGAGAGCCCCGCAACGTTCCCCTTCATAGCTTCCATACCGGCAACTGTGGCCGTGTTCAACCCGAACAAACCTGAAGACTGTGCCCAAGGATTGATCATCAGCTCAGCCGCCCCTGCTTGCCCTGTCCGGTCTTTGTTTCCGGCAAACGCAACCGAACCCAAACCGAGCCCTACCACCGCAGCAACAACCTTTTTCGAAATTCTTTTCATACTAAAAATATATTTTATACTGTTCGGCTTTTACAATTAAAACAAACTGGACGATTAATACTGGGTGACGTCTATCGGCCTAGTGGCACCAAACCATTTCAACACCGTTTCGCCAATTCCGTCGGCAACCACATCCATCATATACATACCACTAGATATTGGCAAACCGGCAGAGTTACGTATGTCCCAATCTATGAACGAAGTGTTCGGGTCGTTCTTTGTCAGCGTACGAACCAACGCACCATCGAGCGAATAAATATTGACAGTGGCCTTAGCAGGCAGATTGATGATCCTCACCCTGGTATCAAACCTATTGGTCTCATAACCTGAGTAGCCATAGTAAGGATTGGGGACTGCATAAATACGGCTCAACAAAGCACTACGGTTAGACGTGTCGGAAAGTAAACGAGGAGCCAAATCCGTTGTAGAGAACGTATAGTATGGGAAGAAACCACGACCCTTGATTGTATCGGCGGGCGCATTCGGTACACCAACATAAGGAGCATATGGACTTTGTACCCTGAACCTCAAAGTAGTGGTTGTCGGGATATACCCTTGAGAATAGGGCAACATCGTCACCAACGGATTCGTTAATGGAATGCCTACCCAAGTAAACGGAGTGTATGCCGTGCGCAATGGGATAGGATTGGTAAGCGAAGCTTTCTTTTCCAATGCAACAAATGCACGGTCGCTATCATATTGGGTATTCAGAATGTAGGTGAAATGTTTTCCACCAAAATCAACCGACCCATCGAAGGCATTGAATTCATTGGGCGATGGATTCCAAAGCATATCGCCGCCGTTGTCGCCGGTCAAGTAGGAATCTTCGCCGAACACGATGTTCAAACGTTTGCCTGTAGCTTCATCTATCGCATAACCCGGGAACCAAGACATGCTGTAGTCAGAATCTTGAGCAGTAGCGTAAACGGGCGCAGTTCCATCAGACGTGAATTCAACATTCCAGCTAGCATGCCTACGCAACCAGAATTTGGGAGCATGACCTTGAGCCAAGTTGCTGTCTTCCTGCATTTCAACCACTGCACAACGCGTCCACTTACTCTTATCGGCAGTAAACACCAAGTTGACGTTGTTCAAATTCTTCATATCGCTCTGGATGGAGATGTTATACTTCGTATTGGAATACGAAACGTCCATAGCACACAACGAGCCTACGCCTGGTCCGTGACCGTTTGGAGTCCAATAGGCAGCCAAATCGTAAGGAGCCCAAGTACTCTTGGTTGGGGAGAAGTTGCTGAACATCGTACCATAGGCACTGTATTGGTCATACCCATTGTCGTTGAAGTTGCAAGGCTTCATGGTCTTATAAGAGTTGGTAGAAGCACCTGAACGTATCCAGTTTGCAAAGTTACTATCTGCTTGGTCTTGGACACCCGCCAACCATGCAGCCGAAGAATTCGCAAATGTCACATCGGAAGTGATATAACCGTTGTTGTCGATTAGCTGATTTGCAGGCGCAGTAAGTGGTGACTGGCTTGGAGCGTAGTGTTGCTGCATGGAAACCGACAAACCATATTTTTCAATGATTTGCTCGTTCATGGAAGCCAAAGTGGTCTCACTGTAAATAGTATCTACCGGTTGCCCGTTTTTCTTGGCAGTGAGCATCCAAGTTGCGTTGAACGTAACTTGACTTGCACTGCTGTCATCGGTAATTTGCAATACCCAGTCATAAGCAGGAACCTTAACAGGGTCTACAACCTTCACGTCAACAGGACCTTGTCCGGCCAAGTATACAGCCTCCGCGGCAGCACCGTTTGTAATGGCAGCCATTTCTGACGCACTATCCAATTGGATATCGTTGCCGCCGCCACCTGCACCTTCAATACGGTGAATGCTCACGCCGCTTCCGTAATCGGAATTGATTACCGTACCCATCGCGCCGTTGGCGGGGTTGGGCATACAAGCCAAAGTAATGATGTCGGTACCACCCGCACCATGCGAGCTACCCAAGTAGGCCAAATCCTGTGTGGAGTTATAGTTGTTTGCATCGAACTGGGCAAAATTGTTGTAGCCAAATGCAATTGCAACAAAGTAGTAGTTGCGGTAGTTCACAAAACGCTTGTCGGAAGACGTAGCAAATTGGTCTTGCGTCAACTGGAAGCTGTGCAGAATGCCGCTATCCTTACCATTTACCTTGATTTGAGGAACCCAAGGATTGGTGCTGATGTTCTTGTTCTCCACATAGTTTACGATTTGCGATACGCTATCGTGAATATCCGTTTCGAATACTTCAGCAGCAACGGTTGGATCAACTTCGCCGGTTGTAGAGCTGAAAATCTGTGCAGGCGTAACTTGGCTGTTCGCCAATTGGAACACGCGATAACCTTGGAAGTGGTACAAGGTATCGTTGCTATTGCCCTTTGCCTTAGCAACGGGTTGATGATATTGCAGCGAATCTTTGTAGCTACCATCGTTTCGACCGTAGTTTTCATTGTAGTTGTTGCTTCCGTAGTCGTTCACCAGATAGAAAACCAACCTACGATCCAATTCGCGACACACCATGCGGGGAGCTTCAGGACCTTCAACGGTTTTGAAGTGGTTATCGAAAAGTGCTTGAGCACCATCATCAATAGATTTGATTTCCTTGAAGCTGGTTACAGGGCAACCACCCAAGTGGGGAGCCCAAACGCAACCGAAAATGATGTCGTTCTTGGCACCGGGGAACAGTTGGAACGGACCCGAAGAAAAGATAAAACGACGGTCACCGGGGTTGTTATCGCAAGTACACTCTGCCCAATCGCGGCCTGTACCCGGGTCGCCCCAAAATACGAAGTTGACCGCAGGCCCCGAACCATAGCCCTTGCTTTGTGTGCCGGGGCCTTGGAAATCATAGCTGAAACGCTCACCATCGCGGATGGAACCAGTCATGTAGTTGTAAATCTGGATACCGTTGGTAGGGTTACCAATGATGCTACCATCATTATTGTAGTAGGTAAAGTTGGTCATCTTCAACTGAACCAAAACGTTAGAGTCAGGGAAGCCTGCAGGGTGCGTTGTGCGGATAGGACCTTGGAAGAAGTCCAAACCAACCTGCGGAGGATTAAGGCCATAGCTGTTAACGGGGTGACCGCCGCCGGCACCGTCATCATTGGTACCATTATACTGGATACCCAAACCACGGGTGGTATCGCAACCAATAAAGTCATCGTCATACCAACCCAAATCGCAGTCATCCCAAACGGCGATATACGTACTGTCGATTGTCAACGTACCGTAGTTGATTACGCGATACTGGCAGAAAGTGGCATCATTCAGGAAGTCCTGAGTAGAGTACGCGAATGCACTCGTTTGAACTTCCACGCCTATAGATGCGGTGTTGGACTGCAATTTCACGTTCCCGGCATCGTTGAACACCCACCAGATATATTCGTCACCTGTAATCAATGGGTATTCACCCAAGCTGGGTTCATATATACCGTCATTATTCAAATCTTGGAAGGGCGCATATTCGCGGGTTGCGTAAATGCCTGAACCTAGGCCCAAAGACGTACCTGTAGAACCGATGGCATTGATATTTCCGCGAGCGGGCCATTGGTTGATGACGTCGAATTGCGAGCCGGTTGTGCTTGCACCCGACTTGCTCAATTCAATGAACTGGTTGATGGTGGAACGCTGTACTTTCCAAAAACGGTCCCAGTTGTTACACTGAGCCGATGTAATGCTGGCCGTTGCATCAACAGCACCGGGCCAATAGTCGTTTCCGTCCTGCCTATACGTTTGGGCAGCAACCTTTAGTTGATGTTGTTGGTCGAAACCACCTATCCAGCAAGAAGCGGCGAACTGTGAAGATTTACCGGAACCCTTTGGTACTTCATAAGCAGCGACACCTTCACCGATATTCCACCACATATCGCCACCGGTCATCAACCTTGCTCTAACATTATTGATGTCAAGGTCGATGGCTGCCGTTGCGGGCAAACATCTTGTGGCAGAAGGCTTCAATGCCCCTTCCTTACGATGCGCAGTCTGGATATTCTCACGAGCCACCGATGGAATTGCAACACCAACCAAACCTGCAACAGCCAAAGCCAAACCCGATTTCCACATTTTATTACTCAATTTCATAACTGAAAATTTTCCTTTTTTAAGCAACATTAAAAGTTAAACTCCATCCCGAAGTTTATTGTGCGGGCATAGTTGTAATTACCGGGGTTGTTAACGTAGATATTGTAAAGCGCAGCAAACGATTTCGGACTTACTTGTTGCGGAACGTATTGTTGACCGAATGATGATGCGAGATAGCCATCGTCGTTAGACTTGCCGGTATAGCCGTAAACGCCGGTTACGTCTTGTATGTTCAACAAATTTTGAACGTACATATATACTTTGACATACTTGGGTTGACGCACTTTCATGCCTTCAACAGCACCCTTGCGGCCGCCGAAGGATATCTTCAAATCTTTATCCAAACGCATGTCCAAACCATAGTGCCATGGCAAGCGAGAACCGTTGATACCGCCAATTACGGTATGGCCAACGTTATCGGGCAATGAATAAGCAGTATATGGTTCACCGCTGCG
>CAIVHI010000352.1 GCA_903905685.1 uncultured Bacteroidota bacterium
CATAACACTCGGTGTTCTACAAATCGTTCTACACATTGCTCCGAAAAGGGGATTTTGGGAGGTTTTGTTGTTTAAAAATCCCCGAAAACCACTACCGGAGCGGATTTCGGGGATTGTGATCCGGATTGGATTCGAACCAATGACCCCCAGCTTAGAAGGCTGATGCTCTATCCAACTGAGCTACCGGACCGGTATTGGAACTTGAGGGGTCTGCGTAAAAAAGTCTGCAAAAGTACACACAAAATCGGGTTGCTGCAACTCGCTTTATTTGTCGGTACCGTCAGGAGCCTGTCCGTCTTGAAGAATCGTGATAGGAATCAAATCGCGTACATAATTCCATACCCCATTGCCCCACCTGAATCCGTCATATCCACCGCTCGGTACAAAGGTATATTTACGGTGGGGGTCGTTAATTTGAGATACCAGGTAGTCGAAAACGATGGCATTGCGCTCCGCATCCCAATTCATACCCACTTGAACCCCCTTTTTGTATTCCAGTACAAACCGGTTTACGGGCTTGCCGCGGAAATTTTCCGAAGGATAACCGAAGATGGGAGCCCCAAATTTGATGCCCTTCTCGTCTATCGTCAGCGGATCCAATATCTTGTAGTTGCTAATGGGGCTCGACCCGTTGAATCCGAATAGTGTATAAACCTTCTTTCCTTCAACCATTTTCGACATCACGCGGTAGTATATCGCACCCACCCATTTCCCGCCCGTCAATACGCTGTCGGCCATGCCCTTACCCAATTGGTCGGTGAAGTCGGTGAGGCCATAGAGCTTGAGCTTTTCTTCCGGAAGCTGGATAGCCCCGTAGTAGCGCTCGGTATTGATTGTGGGCTGAATACCCCAATTGTAAATTTTGAATGCAGAGTCATCGGCATATATGATGTTGATACGGTCGGTTATTTTCTTAAAGTCATAGTAAAACGAGTTCGGTATCTTAAGGGCGTGAATCAGTTGACGCACAAACCTTTCGCAATAGCCCGTGCGAGTGTCGGGAAGGAATGCGTTGAACATGGAGTCTGCCGTCGTGGTAAGCGAATCTTCCATAATGGCTAGCTTTTCCAAGTTCACGGGTGCAATTTCATGCCAAACGGCGGCGGTCTGTTTGGGCACCTGGTTCTGAACCGGTGAGGACGCCACCGAGTCGTCGTCCTGCGCATGCGCACTGCCAACAATCAGAAAAAATGGGAGTAGGAGTATTAAAATTTTATTCGACATTGCCTTGCGGTTCAAAAAAAGTCGCCATAAAGATACAATAAGTAGACAAAGTGTGTTTTCGTCTTAAAAGCAATTAATTTTGACCGCTGAAAAATGCCAATCGATGCATATACTCCAACAACTGCTTTTCATAATTAGTGCCGCCGGTGCCATCTTCCTATTTTCGAAAAAGCTAGCCGAATTGAGGCGCAACATCCTCTTAGGTAAGGACGAAGACCTCACCGACAGGCCGGGCGAACGTTGGAAGAACATGTTGCTGCTGGCGGTTGGGCAGAAAAAAATGTTCAAAAAGCCCATTCCCGCGTTGCTACACTTGGCTGTATACGCAGGCTTCATTATCATCAATATTGAAATACTCGAGATTTTTACCGATGGCATACTAGGTACGCACCGCGTTTTCAAACCGCTACTGGGAGACACTTTTTATGGGTTCCTCATTGGTTGCTTTGAGGTGTTGGCCGCCTTGGTGCTCATCGGGTGCGTCATCTTCCTGATTCGCCGCAACGTTTTAAAAATCAAACGCTTCAATATGAGGGAATTGAACGGTTGGCCCCGGGAGGATGCCAACCTCATCCTCATTACGGAAGTGGTGTTGATGAGCCTGTTCCTCATTATGGACACCGCCGACCAGCAAGCTATGACTCTGCAAGGCGAGAGCTTCAGCCCGTTCTTGTTATCTGGCCATTTAACCGGACTGTTTTCAGGAATGTTGGTTGGGGAGTTGGAAGTGCTGGAACGAATATGCTGGTGGCTGCACATTTTGGGGGTTTTTGCTTTCTTAAACTACCTGCCCTATTCCAAACACTTCCATGTTTTGATGGCTTTCCCGAACGCCTACTATTCTAAGCTGATGCCTAATGGCGAGTTGAAGAATATGCCGGAAATTCAACAAGAAGTGTTGTATATGATGGAACCCGACAAGGCACCGGCAGCAACCGCCGAACAACCCCAAATGAAATTTGGTGCAAGGGATGTGATGGATTTGAGTTGGAAAAACCTGTTGGACGCCTATTCTTGCACGGAATGCGGACGGTGTACTTCAGTCTGTCCGGCAAACATGACCGGTAAAGTGCTGTCGCCGCGCAAAATCATGATGGATACCCGCGACCGGCTTGAGGAGGTGGGTAGGAACATCAATGCCAATAAGGAATTTAAAGACGACGGCAAATCTTTGCTGCACGA
>CAIVHI010000353.1 GCA_903905685.1 uncultured Bacteroidota bacterium
GGAAATTTTCAAGACCATAGAACCTTCGGCAACGTTCAGTTTCTATAAATCGGACGGCGACAAGGTCGTACCGGGCGATATCGCGTTCGAGCTATCTGCTTCGGTTCATACCATTTTGAAGGGAGAACGGTTGGCACTCAATTGCATGCAGCGAATGAGCGGCATTGCCACACTTACCCATCAGTATACCAAGTTGTTGGAAGGATACCATACCCGCATTTTGGACACCCGCAAAACAACACCCCTGTTTCGCAAACACGAGAAAGACGCAGTGGCCATTGGCGGTGGAGTGAACCACCGTATGGGGCTGTATGATATGGTGATGCTCAAGGACAACCACATCGACTTTTGTGGAGGTCTCGAGAAAGCCATAACTCAAACGCGCAATTGGTTGCAAGCCAACAGCCGTCCCCTAAAAATTGAGGTGGAGACCCGTACTTTGGCCGATGTGGAAGAAGTGTTGCGTGTGGGTGGGGTAGACCGCATCATGCTCGACAACTTCTCGCCCGCCATGGTAGAAGAAGCCGTAAAGATGATTGCCGGGAAATATGAGACCGAGGCATCGGGAGGTATAACTTTCGATAGCCTGATTGCCTATGCCGAAACCGGTGTGGACTTCGTGTCGTGCGGAGCCATTATACACCATGCAGTCAGCATGGACTTAAGCCTAAAAGCCCGAATAAAATGAGTAAGCAACACTTGGTGTTCATCGTCAATCCCAAATCGGGTGCCAACCGCAAGAAGGAAATCGCGCAGGCCGTAGCCGAACATTTGGATAGAGAAAAATACACCTTCGAGATTCGGGATACCGAATATGCCAAACACGGCACTACACTAGCCCGCGATGCAGCCGAAGCGGGAGCATATGCCGTAGTGGCTGTAGGTGGCGACGGCTCGGTGAACGACATCATCCAAGGTATACACGGGTTCGAAACCAAGCTGGCCATCATTCCCAAAGGCTCGGGCAACGGCATGGCTAGAACCTTGGGCATTCCGCTGGACACTGCGGGGGCCATGCAAGTCATCAATAACGGCAGCATCACTCCGATTGACTTAGGCTTTGCCAATGAGACGGCCTTCATCAGCAATTCGGGCGTGGCCTTCGATGCCTTGATTGCAAAAAAGTTCGCCAAGAGCAAACGCAGGGGCTTGATGATGTACAGTTGGCTCATCACCAAGTACCTGTGGCGTTACAAGTGTTGGCACTGGGATATTACAGTTGATGGCCAAACCATAAGGGAGCAGGCTTTTGTGGTGAATGTGGCCAATGGGCAACAATACGGATACAATTTCAAGATTGCCCCTATGGCAGATTGTACCGACGGCAGGCTCGATTTGATACTCGTCAGGAAGTTTCCGAAAGTACTGGGAGGCATGTTGGCGGTTCGTGGCCTTGCGGGCACTATTGCCAAGAGTCCGTATGTGAAACATTATCGCGGTAGGCGCATCACGGTAACCAATCCGGCTCTAAACCTGTTTCAAACAGATGGTGATGCACACCATTGCGAAAACACAATAGATTACAGCGTGGTGCCCGGTGGGTTGAAAATTATGACCCCCTAGCCACGTATTTAGGTTTAGGGTTGCAAACTAACGCTGTAGATGTAGTCGTTCATGAAATATCCATTCCCAATGTGGATGTCTTCGAC
>CAIVHI010000354.1 GCA_903905685.1 uncultured Bacteroidota bacterium
CGGCTTTTTTCGCGGCCCTGATATTTCTTATTCACCCAATACATACCGAAGTGGTCGCCAATGTGAAGAGTCGAGATGAGATTTTTTCCCTACTGTTCATCCTCGTGACCCTCATCAGCACTTTCAAATTGTTCGACACCGGCAAAAAGAAGTACTTGGCCTATGCAATTGGAAGTTTCTTTCTGGCCCTACTTTCCAAGGAATACGGCGTGACGCTGATGGTGCTGTTGCCGATTGCCATCTGGGTGTACCGTAAGGGGACAACGTGGGTTCAACTGAAGCCAATGGCTTGGTTCTTAATTCCTTTGGCCGTTTACTTCCTCATGCGCATCAAATCCGTATCGGGCACTTACGAAGGGGCTGAAGAGGAAATCATGAACAACCCTTATTTGTTTGCAACGCCGGTTCAGGCATTGGCATCCAAACTTGCCGTGCTGGCCGAATATATCAAGTTGTTGTTATATCCCCATCCCCTATCTGCCGACTATACCTACAATCAAATTCCCTATACCGATTTCTCCAACCCCAAGGTTTGGTTGTCCATCATCGTGCATTTGGGTTTGGTGGCCGCTATGGTTTACGGCTTGACCAAGCGGCACGCTTCGGCCTTCGTCATTGCCTTTTACCTCGGGTTCTTGGCATTGGTGTGCAATATTTTGGTGAATGTGGGGGCACCCATGGGAGAGCGTTTCGTGTTCCACTCCTCTGTGGCATTGGCCATAGGTTTGGCGTTTGCGCTGGACCGGTTGCGGACGAAATTAGCAGGCAATGTGGGCAACATCGCCGTTGGCGGGATACTTACGGTGGCACTGATCGTCTCAGCAATGACTACTATAGCGCGCAACCGCGATTGGGACTCGGATGCCACGCTGTTTTTGAAGGACGTGGAAACCGTGCCCAACAGCATAATTGCCAACTGCAATGCGGGCGCCGCCTGCCTGGATCATGCTGAGGGCGAACAGACCGAGGCAGGCAAGAAGCCTTGGTTGGAGCGCGGCATTGGCTATGAAACCAAGGCCATATCTATGCACAAACGCTACATGTTGGCCTACATCAATAGGGGTATCATGTATTTCAAGTTGAATGACATAGACCACGCATTGTCAGACTGCGACAGCGTAAACAAGTATTTCCCGCTGCACCCATCGCTGAAATACCTCAGCTATTCGCTTGCCGACCACTTTTTCAAATTGGGCTTGGAAAGTGGTCGCGGCGGACGACCGGATGAGGCCATCGGTTATTTTAGGAAGGGTCTGGAAGCTATGCCATCTGATGGAGATTTGTGGTACAACTTGGGCTATGCCCTCTATACCAAAAATGAGCCGGACGAGGCCAAGCGTGCATTCACCAATGCCTTGCGACTCAACCCAAAGCACCCACAAGCACGGAACATGCTGAACCAATTGACACACAAATAACCGGAAGCGTATCCTTACTTTTTCGAGCGGCCATCGGTCTTGAAGCTGCGGCGATGATAGGGAGAAAGGCCCAGGGTGGCTATTTGCTCCATGTGGTGGGCCGTGCCATAGCCCTTGTTTTCATTCCAGCCATAGGCAGGATATTCATTGTGAATGCGGTACATATACTCATCGCGATGGGTCTTGGCAAGGATGGCGGCGGCGGCAATGGACGCATACAGGGTGTCACCCTTCACAATGCAACGATGGGGAATTCCCATGTAGGCAGGAAAAATGTGCCCATCTATCAGCAACAACTCGGGCACATTGCTTAATGCCGAGATGGCGGCGTGCATGGCCGTAAAAGACGCCTTCAAGATATTGATCCTGTCGATCTCGACATGGTCTACCGATGCCACGTGCCAAGCCACGGCCTCCCGCTCTATCACCTCGCGCAGCAAATCCCGATTTTTCTCCGTGACCTGCTTGCTGTCATTAAGCAAAGGATGGTAGAAGCCCGGCGGGAGGATGACCGCGGCGGCATAAACGGGACCCGCCATGCATCCCCTACCCGCTTCATCGCACCCTGCTTCCAGGAATCCCTCGGCAAAGCTTGGCTTCAGCATGGTGATCAATAGAAAATACCTTTATTGAAATTGGCGGCCAGCAAACCAGCTTCGCGGGCTTTGCCGTAAAGTGTCATGATGGCCTTTTCGCCCACCTGCCCCAGCTCCACCGAGTAGTCGTTTACGTAGAGTTCTATGTGCTTACGCATCACGTCTTCTTCCATTTCTTGGGCATTGTCAATAATGAACGGAGCCAAGGCGGGATAATTGCTGCGGGAGTAGGCAATGCTGTCGCGAATCACGGCATCGATCGTGGCACATAGTGCGGGGTCGAAGCTGCGCTTCACCACAATTCCCCCAAGTGGAATGAGCGCATCCATCTCGGTTTCCCACCACTCGCCAAGATCTATAATTTTGTGCAACCCCTTGTTTTCGTAAGTAAACCGTCCTTCATGTATGATGAGGCCCGCATCGAAAGTACCTGCCAAAACTGCATCTTCAATCTCGTTGAAAACCAATTCGGTTTTATGGATTGCTTTTGGAAAAGCCAGCGTACAGAGCAGGTTGGCGGTAGTATTGATGCCTGGAATGGCGATACGGCTTTGGGCCGAAATACCGCCCGGCCCCATCGGCTCTTTTGACACCAGCAATGGCCCCACGCCCTTGCCGAGGGCACTACCAGAGTGCAGCAATGCATAGTGCTCAATGGTGTGCAGGAACGTATTGAAACTCAACTTGGTGATATCGATGTGGCCTTCAAAGGCGCGTTGATTGAGGCGTTCCACATCCTCGATTACGCAGTCGAACTCCAAGCCGCGCGTATCTATTTTGCCATTCACCATGGCATCAAAAATGAACGTATCGTTGGGGCACGGACTGAATCCTAGTGTCAATTTCATAATCGTCGTTTTATGCACGCTCAAAGCCTGCAATGTAATCCTTCAGCCAAATATTGAGGTTATTTATGGCTTCCGCCATTTTCCAAGTGTTTTTGTCGCGGGGAACGACATAGTTGGAGATGGCCCGCACTTGGGCAAAGTTTTGCACCTGTTCGTTCAGGCAAACGTAGTGGAACGCCGCCCCCTCCATACTCTCCACATCGGCGCCGAATTTGGCTTTGCGATGGGCAATAGTGTTTTCGGAACCGGATACGGTGTTCACAGTCAAGCCTTTGCACGGTGACAGATGCAATCCTTGTTCATCGGATTCCAAGCTGTTCACCAACCAGCCATCGGTATAAGGCGGCGTATTGGGTTCCAGTAAACCGATGTCGAACAAATCCAATTCCTTCTCATGGTCTTCTGCACCCAAGTCGCCAAAGCAATCCTTCTTGATGAAGCAAATGGAGCCCAATGGAATATCGGTATCGAAGGTGCCCCCCACGCCCACCTGAAGCACAAAACCGAACTTATAACTTTGAAGCATCTTGGTTAGCGAGTAGGTAGCGGCGTGTATACCCACCCCGGTAATCAGCAAGGTAACCTCTACCTCGTTAGTAAGCCTCCAAGAAGTGGGAGCACTGGTTTGCGTCTCCTTTCCATGTTTCTTCAACCACTCTGCGGTTGGGGCTATCTCGAAAGGGGTGGCTGCCACCACCAACAAATTAAACATGCCGCAATTTCGCGGTATTGTTTGGAATTGGTAAAGGTTGACGTGAAAACCGCCTATAAATTTTTGTTTTTGCGAACTCCGGCCTGCATACCTAAATTTGCCCAAATACATCTCCATGGTATACCTCACTAGAGTAGAACATTTCAATGCGGCCCATAGGCTGTTCAACCCCGCTTGGAGTGAGGATCGCAACCGCGAGGTTTTTGGCAAATGCGCCAATGAGAACTGGCACGGCCACAACTACGAACTCCACATCACGATAAAAGGTACTCCCGACCCCGAAACCGGCTTCATTTTCAATGCCAAAAAGCTTGGCGACATTGTGAAAGACGAGTTGGTGGAGCATGTGGACCACAAAAACCTTAACTTGGATGTGCCATTTATGGCCGGCAAGTTTACGAGTGCCGAGAACTTCGCAATTGGCATCTGGAATGAGCTCCAACCCCACTTTATTGAACATGGTGTAACGCTGCACTGCGTAAAACTGTATGAAACACCCCGCATTTACGTAGAATACTTCGGCTAATTTCCGGGGTCTTCGCACACCATCATGTCGCATCACCATTAAACAACCGAAACGTTGGCATATTCAAAAGAAGAAAATTACGACGAGCACACAACCGACCTCTTGAAAGGCAATTTCCACACCGTGCTATCGGCTTTGGGTGAAGACCCCGAGCGCGAAGGGCTGCTGAAAACGCCGGAGCGTGTGGCAAAGGCGATGCAGTTCCTGACTCAAGGTTATCATATGGATGCCGAGGAGATATTGAATTCGGCAAAATTCAAGGAGGCCTATAGCGAGATGGTTTTGGTGAAAGACATTGAGCTGTATTCGCTTTGTGAACACCATCTGTTGCCGTTTTTCGGTAAGGCGCACATAGCCTACATCCCCAATGGCTACATCACGGGACTTAGTAAGTTGGCACACGTGGTGGAATGTTTTTCCCGGCGTTTGCAGGTTCAGGAGCGCCTCACGCACCAGATACTGAACGCCATTCAAGACACCTTGAACCCCGTAGGCGTTGGCGTAGTGATAGAGGCCCGGCATTTATGCATGATGATGCGCGGCGTACAGAAGCAAAACTGTGTAACCACCACATCGGCCTTCAGTGGGGAATTCATGAAAAACGAGACGAGGTCGGAGTTCTTGAAATTAATTTCGGCCGATTTAGGCTAAAGCATTGCATTTTTGAGGCAAAAAGCCTTATCTTTGCAGCCCCAAAGCAAAACGAAGAACACTTCTGATGCATTTGGTACATGGGTTTCGGGACGTAGCGCAGCCCGGTAGCGCACAAGGCTGGGGGTCTTGTGGTCGCTGGTTCGAATCCAGTCGTCCCGACAAAATAAGCTCAGCAAATTGCTGGGCTTATTTTTTTGCGCAATAGATATGGTATTTAGTATTTTTGGGTATAAAATGACACCCCCGTGAGAACGAATATCGTACTAAACGAAAAGTTGATTGAAGAGGCCATGAGGTTGAGCAATGCGCAAACAAAAAAAGAAGTGGTTGATTTGGCGCTTCAAAATTTTGTGGCTTCGCTAAAACGCCGAAATATGAAAGATTTGTTTGGGAAAATAAAATGGGACGGTGATTTGAAAGCAATGCGCGAGGTATGACCAAAGTGCTTGTCGATACTACCGTTTGGATTGATGCATTAAATGGCCATGATACCCAGCAAACGCTGTTACTGAAACAATTGATAGATGATGATGTACCTGTTGTTCTGTGCCCCGTAATAGTTCAAGAAATTTTGCAAGGTATTAGAGCAGATAAAGATTTCATTATAGTTAAGGATTCACTATCAGGGTTTGAGTTGCTGGACATCGACGCACTTGAAGCAGCATATGGCGCAGCTGCTTTATACAGAAATGCCCGAAAACATGGCATTACAATCAGAAAAAGTAATGATTGCCTGATAGCCTTTTACGCTATTTTTTGCAATACCCTTCTCCTTCATAATGACGAGGATTTCAATAAAATTGCACAATACTCCACCCTCAAAATTCTGACCCCTACCCTATAGGCGACAATCAGCAACTTCTCTTGGCGTATCGACTTTGGCAGTTTCGGCACTATGTGGACAGCGTGAATGGAATACCGGCGTAAGAAAAGCTGTTCATTGAGGGGGCATGCCATTTTTTTCATTTCAAATGTTGTATGTTTGTGCGCAAAATTATTATCGTTATGTATAGTCCAAATTTAGAAAGGCTAGTGTCACGTCAATTTAATTTTGTCTGCTAAATTAATACTTGTAACTTTACCATCCAAA
>CAIVHI010000355.1 GCA_903905685.1 uncultured Bacteroidota bacterium
GAGGGTCGTTGTTACCCGTTCGCGGAACCATGCAGTCCCTTCCTCCCGCAACCACAATTCCTCGGGCGTAACGAACCCCATTTTATCTGTGCGGTCCACGATCATATCGGGCATCACGCCCCTCATCGCTTTGCGCAGAATGGTTTTGCGCAATCCATCCTTGTAGACAAAATTTTCCGGTAGCCCCAAGGTAAATTCCACAAACCGATAGTCCATAAACGGCACCCTCGATTCGATTGACCAAGCCATGCTGCTACGATCTTCGAAACGAAGCAGCGACGGCAAAGGCGTACCCAACACTTGGGCAATAAGGCCCGACTGCAAGCTATCGTACTGTGCCCGCTGAATCTGTTCCGTTGGTACCTTCAACCAAGAACGTATTTCGGGCTTCACCACCCTATACTTAGCGGGGAACATTTTCAGGCTCCATTTGGGCAAACACTCCTGTAGTGCACCCAAGACGAACCCTATCGGGTAATGCCCCTTTGTTTTTTTGAAATTTCTGCTTTCACTCCACAGCGCGCCATACTTGCCTTTTTTCAACAGACCGGTATAGAGTGCCAAATCGTTGCCCCCATAGCCGGCAAGTTGTTCGTCGGAACCTTGCCCATCAATCATTACCTTCAAATGCACCTCTGCCGCCCCTGCAAACACACACCATTGGCTGAACATGGATGTTGACGGAAACGGGTCGTCTTGGTGCCACAACAAGGTTTCAAATTCTTTGGTCAATCTATCGAAACTCGGAAAAATGCGATGGGGTTCTGCTTCTGTCTGTTTCACCACTTCTTCTGCAAATTTCCATTCGTCGAAGCGCGGGTCCGAGTAACATGCCGTGACCGTCTTTTGCCCTTTATGGTCCCCCAAATCTTCCAGTACCCGGCGCGCGAGACAAACGATCGCCGAAGAATCCACCCCTCCCGACAAACAACTACCTACTGGAACATCAGCGCGCATCCGAAGCCTGACACTGTCTTGCAACAACGCCCTGAAGTTGTCGATGGCCAATGCCTCGGTGCCGGTCCAAGCCTTCGGTTTCAAATGATACCAGCGTTCTATCTTCACGTCACCATTGCCGGACACAAGGTCTATTTCTGCAAATGTGCCGCCCTTCAATTGGTACACTTCGGTATCGAAAGTCTGCTCGTCGGTATCTACCAAGCCATGCGCCAAATATTGAAAGACCTTTTCTTTGTTGATACTTAGCCTATAGCCATCGGCAACCCGAATCTGTTTGATTTCGGAACAAAAAATGACCCTTCCGTTGAGTTTCGTCCAGTAAAGCGGCTTTACGCCAAACCGATCGCGTATGGCGAAAACCTTGCCGCCATTCCGGGGGTCAAGGATGACGAAGGAAAACATGCCGTTGAGTTTGGGCAGGCAGGCCTTGCCCCACTCCACCCAAGCCAATAGCAGCACTTCCGAATCGCTATGCGAATAAAACGTGTAACCCTTAGCTTCTAGCTCCAATTTGATTTCGGCGAAATTGTAAATTTCACCATTGAACACCATAGACACACCCGTTTCTGCATGAACCATGGGCTGGTGACCCGCAGGCGACAAATCCAAAATGGATAGCCGCCGGTGGCCCAGTGCAACCCTAAATTCCGTTTCCGGAGCGAGATATTCATACTTGTAATGGTCAAAAGTAGACTTCGCTGTGTCGCCGCCGGCCCATATTTTGGGTTTGCCCCCAGGAGTCCACGTCAAGAAGCCCTCATCATCGGGTCCCCGATGCCGGATAATCGAGGAAGCTCTCAGCAGGTCATGCGAAGTTCCGTTGGTTTTAATATTGACTATAGAAAGTATTCCGCACATGTATTGTTATTTCCAAAATTATCGGCAGGACCGATTTGGCGTACAAGTTACTAAAACTCTCGTATCCATATCTCCCACTACCGAATCTTTAATATTGCAGCCAGCCAATCAATTGGTAAAAAGGAAGCACTTGCTTAAACATGATGGGTGCCACTAAGGGCACCCATCGTTGCTTAGGTATGATTTTTAGTTTTCCGTTAGAACTTCCTATTGGGGTCGAACGCTTCCAATTCATTGGCCACGGCCGTCAGGAACGATGCACCGATGGAACCATCGACGATACGGTGGTCATAGCTGAGCGACAGGTACATCATGTGGCGAATGGCGATGACGTCCCCTTCGGGAGTCTCCATTACCATGGGGCGCTTCTTGATGGCTCCCAATGCGAGGATGGCCACTTGCGGCTGATTGATGATAGGTGTGCCCATCAAGCTACCGAAAGTGCCCACATTGGTAACTGTGAACGTACCCCCTTGGGTATCGTCGGGCCGCAACTTATTGCTTCGGGCCGCATTTGCCAGTCCGTTCACTTCTTTGGAGAGACCGAAAAGGTTTTTGGTATCGGCATTGCGTATTACGGGCACAATCAAGTTGCCGGTGGGCAACGCTGTGGCCATACCCAAATTGATGTCCTTCTTGATGATGATTTTATCGCCGTCCAACGAGCAGTTGATGAGCGGGTAGCGGCGGATGCAGGTGGCTATAGCCTCGAAGAAAAGCGGCGTGAACGTGATTTTCTCGCCATACTTTTTCTCGAAATTGCCTTTCTCCCGGTCGCGCCAAGTCACCAAATTGGTTACATCGGCTTCGGTGAAACTGGTGACGTGTGGCGAAGTAGCCTTGCTGCGCACCATGTGATCGGCAATCATCTTGCGCATGCGGTCCATTTCTTGAATCTCCACATTCCCTTGTGCCGATACGGACGGTTGTGGAGCCGGCGCGGGCTTGGGAGCAGATGCGACAACCGGTGCGGGTGCGGCCGCGACAGCCGCAACCGGTGCGGGTGCCGGCATTTGCACTGCAACAGGGGCAGGCGACCCACCACCACTGCGGGCGGCAACAAAATCGATGATGTCCTTTTTTGTAACTCTGCCTTCAGCACCTGTGCCGGGAATGCGTTCCAACTCGGCCATGCTCACTCCTTCTTTCGAGGCGATGTTCAAAACCAATGGCGAATAGAATTTCATACCTCCGCCTGTGGCTGGCTCAGCTACGGGAGCCGGCGCCGCAGCTTGATAGACCGGTGCTACGGCAATCGGAGCCGTTGCTACCGTAGCCGAAACGGGTGCAGGTGCTGCAGCGGGTGCTCCGGCTGCATCTTGAATCCTCACAATGACCGAGCCCACAGGCACTACGTCATTTACCTTAAACAATATTTCGGTTATCACACCGGCAGCAGTGGAGGGCACTTCGCTATCCACCTTATCGGTCGCAATGTCCAAAATGGTTTCGTCCATTTTAACGGTATCACCCGGCTGCTTGTGCCATTTCAAGATGGTTGCTTCGGTAATACTTTCGCCCATTTTAGGCATTACAAGGTCAACAATTGCCATAATCTTATTTTACGATTGCTTTAATTCCGCGACAAAAATAAACAAATGAATGCCAAAAATAAAATGTTAAAGTGGCGTTTTGCATTTCTTAATACGCGATTCGCCATCTTCTAAAAACCTCAAAACTACGACACTGTGGCTTTACCACCGCCACCCCAGCAAGAAACCCGTGCCAAAATGGGTGAAAACACCAAAAAAATTATCTTCCACGCCGACGTGGAGATAGCGGGTTGTTCGTATTTTTAGAGGCGAAAATTACTAAGATGGGAAGGCAAATAAGGAATGGGAGACTGCGTTTTTGGGGCTTGGCAATGGCCATATTGCATTCGTTTGGAGCATTTGCCCAAGCCGAAGTACCCCGCCACCGGTTGAAGTTGCAGTCGGGAGAAGTGGAGGTCCAAAAAAATGCTGACCGCTGGGCAGACAGTATCGCAGCCTCGGGCAAGCCGACTTTGCCCTTCAACACCATTCTACATTTCACGGCACCGTTGTCCGATGCCATTAAAATGAAGCTGGCCGAAGCGGGGGTCATCCTTGCCGATTATCTTCCAGACAACTCCTACTTGACATTAATCCATCCCGACAGCAGGCTGCTGTCGTCCTCTGCGCTCCGCGACTCCATGGGGCTATATGGGGTGGTCGATGCGGCGTTGCAGTCCAAATGCACTCCGCGGCTGTGGGCCGTAGAGGGGAACGGCCAAGCTTCGGCAACTTTGCTGGTGGCCGTGTTCCCGACGATAACTCCCGTTGATGTATCGAACCTGACCGCATCCTTGGGTGGCAACTTGCCCTACTCCGGGCTTGAAGCCACAGGCTATTATAAGGTGCAGATACCCGCAACGAAAATAAGATCGTTGTGCAATTGGTACGGTATTAGGTCGGCCACCCTAGCAGGCCCCATGCAGCCTTGCGACCTACAGTCGCGGCCCGCAGTGCGCGGAAACTTGTCGGCCGCCCCTCTGCCTTTTGGTGGGTATGGTTTATATGGAGATGGTGTGACGGTAGGTGTGGGCGACAATTCATCGGGCATCTACCATGCCGACTTACGAGACCGAGTCACCAATTTCAACCCCGCACCAAACTCGCACCATGGCGAACATGTGAATGGGATTGTGGGTAGTGCCACCATTGTAGACCCATTAGCGGGTAGCATGGCGCCTCATGTACAACTGGTGGATTTTCTGTTCGACCTCATCTTCCTCGAATTGGGGCCCATGTTTAACAACTATGGCATGAACA
>CAIVHI010000356.1 GCA_903905685.1 uncultured Bacteroidota bacterium
GCCTCATAGTTGAAGATGGCATCGGTAGAATAACTGCAGGTTTGGGAGAAGTTGAAAAGAAGCCCCATATCGGACGTAAAGCCCCACTTATTTTTGATTGTTGTTTTGTACTTGAATACCAATGGAATACTCCAGGCGGTCGATTTGACGGCCTCAGAAACAGCGGAGCTGGTAGTCAATTTCTGCCGGTACACGTCTCCAAAAATGTCGGTAGACTGATATTGGACATCAAAGCGGGATAGCCGCAAATCGAAATTCTGAACCAACAGCTTTACACCCGTGCCAATGCCGTAATGGGAGTCATCATCGAAAAAATACCCCAGTTGTGCATCGAAGCCTGCCGAGAGCTGTTTGGAATACGTAAAATACCCAACTCCCGACTCTGCGACATTGGAATAATTCTTAAGCAGGTCTACATTTTGCATAGACCTTGAAAAAGTCCCCCCCAATACATCTACATCGACGCACCATTTCTTCGCCTTAAAAGTATAATCAGGCTTTTTGGCTTTAACGGGGTCTTTCTTAACCCCTGTTTGGGCCGAAGCAATGGCTGTTGAGGCAACCCAGATGCAAGTAAGGATCGACCGAACAATATTATTTTTAAATTTCATTAAACATTTCTAATAACAAACACCTCAAGCTTTTTCAAGTAATGGCCGCGTGGAGGCAACTACGCGAATTGATAGGATGCTGCAAGTTTAAGATTATTTCTTCATATTTACGCCCTTTACGAATTTAGCCGTTGTTATCGACATGCCATTTTGTAGGCAATCTACCAAATAAAATCCATCCGTCAACCCGGAAACGTCTACGACCATTTCAGGCTTCCAATCCATCGTCATCACACTTCTACCGGAGAGGTCGATGATGCGGACCACTGCGCCGGCATCCAGCCTGCCACTGGTTTCTATGTGAAGGCTTTTGTCGGCAGGGTTCGGAAACACGTTGATAGCAGCCGCAGGCGACCCCGAAACGGTTTGCACGCCTGTGGGGTTGATGTAGTATGCCTTCTGCGAGCAGCCGTCATTGTCTATTTGTACCCAATAGTATTTGAAATTCCAATCTGGCGACGGGTTGTAGTAGTTCTGGTCTTTCTCGCCGGTCAATACGGTGGGCTGCAATGTAATGGCATCATCATAACCCCATTGGTAAGATGTGGCGGAATTCAGCAGGCAAACGAAGTTGTTGTTGTCGTATACCACCCTCACATCGGGCGCCGAAGTTGTAGTGACGTTGATTTTGAAGCTGTCGGATGAATGGCAACTATTGCCGGTATATGCGGCTTCAAGAATGACGACCGATTTTCCGGGGGTGTAGAAGTTAACATCGCAATATTGGTTGCCGGCTCCCTGTGCCCAAACGGTGCCATTGGTAATGGCCCACGAATAGGTAATGCCGGCAGGTTCCGGCTGAGATGCGCCCAATACCTGATAACGGGAATTGGCGCAAATCGTAGTGGGGATGGTATCGGAGATGACGGGTGCGGCCGGAATGGGCTCAACAGTAACACTTACGGTCTCCACATTGGTACAACCGGCAAACTGCATGGTGTAGACATAGCCTACGGTCTCATTGTTCACAGAATTGTTGAACAACGTCTCGCGGATGCTGTCGGCACCCGAAGCCGTTGCCGGCGAAATACCGGGAACGGCGGACCTGGTCCAAGACACGACGACTGCCGAATCGCGATCGAGGGTATCTTGATAAGCAATCAAACCGGCAGTGCAGATATCGGGTACCGATACCGCCGAAAGCAGATGAACCAAGGGGATGACGTGGATGGCGAATGCGGCCGAATCATGACAGCCATA
>CAIVHI010000357.1 GCA_903905685.1 uncultured Bacteroidota bacterium
ACATCCCAATCGCACAAAATGCGGCAGTTTTGTACAAATTTATTATTGTTTTAAGTCAAACCAAAAAATTCAAGCTTTTTTTTCGGCATTGGCCATAAAAAAAGCGGATTTCGGTCACCATACTTACAAAACCACCAAATTATTAATCAAAAATTAAAACAGAAAAGTCGCATTCTCCTGTATCTCTATAAGACGCTTTTTATTACAAAATGGTTGGAAAGATGTGCGGAATCTTATTCTGTAAGGCGCGTTCACGCCCTATTTTCCCGTGCCCTTAGCCGCAAACGCCTGTTCCCATTTCCATGCGGTATCCATCATGGCGTCAAGATCATACTTGGTTTCCCAACCCAACAGTTTTTTGGCCTTATTGTTGTTGGCATAAACTTCAATGACGTCGCCGGGGCGACGTGGCGCTATCTGGAAATTCAACTTCTTTCCGGATACTTTCTCGAATGCTTTGATGACTTCAAGTACTGTAACCCCATTGCCGGTTCCCAGGTTGAAGACCTCGCAGTTAGACTTGTTGCGGTCTTCCATAATGTATTGCAACGCCTTGGTATGGGCATTCGCGATATCCATGACATGGATGTAGTCGCGGATGCAGGAACCATCGCGGGTATGGTAATCGTCTCCAAACACCTTCATCGATTCGCGCTTGCCAATTGCGGTTTGCGTAATTACGGGCACCACATTTTCGGCCTGCTCATTGAACTCCCCGATTAATGCAGATGGGTGGGCACCGGCGGGATTGAAATAGCGCAGTAGGATGACGTTGAAATTTTTGTTTATATTAGTAAAATCGCGACACATGGCCTCTCCAACCTGCTTGGTTCGTGCATAGGGCGACTCAGCCTCCATAAAAGGTGCTTCCTCGGTAACCGGCAGGGCCTCTGCATTGCCGTAAACTGAACAAGAGGACGAAAACACGAAATTGTCTACCCCGAACTCTTCAGCGCATTGCAGTATGTTGATTAGCGAATTGAAATTGTTTCGGAAGTACATCAAGGGCTCGGCCACCGACTCCGGCACAGTCTTGTAGGCCGCGAAGTGAATTACCCCTGCAATATCCGGGTTTTCCAGAAAAATGGCCTCGGTATCGTCCAGATTGCAAAGGTCCACTTTATAATTCTTGATGGGACGACCTATGATTTTCTCAATCCCGGCCATCATTTTCATGGAGCCACGCGAAAGGTCGTCCACCGAAATGACGTCGAATCCGTTTTCAATCAAATCGATGATGGTATGGCCACCTATGTATCCACAACCGCCTGTAACAAGAATTTTCTTCATAATACAATGTTTTATTTGCACATTTTGAGGAGCACTAACGGCAAATATAAAAACAAGCGTGTTGAATATCCCACGAACAAGGGATTATTTTTGGATGCGCGCCAACCCTAACCGTGCCAAGCGTTGCAACGTTGTTTCAGCCTGCCTGCACCCAGCCATCAGACCCTGGAAATACTTTCGGAAACCGTACCATTATTTGGATTGGGGGCAAAAAATTGAGGAATCTTTCCTCGACATAAAGCCACACAACAACCCAATAAGCAATTAAAGTCCCTGCCTTACTTTGAAGTTGTTCAGGCTATCGCAAAGGATGCCGGTAAAACGCAAGGACCCCACAAGGTTCAAATGGTGCGCATTGTAAAAATAGTCCTTATTATCGCAAACGTCTGTTTGGGTAAAGTCCCAAAATTCGGATCCGGTACGTAGCGCGATATTGCGTAAGGCATCCCTGATGATGGTATGGTCGGTAATCTTGTTGGCCATCAAGGTATAAATGGGAGGCAGGATGATGACCACCTTACTGCCTCGCTGCTGTATTGCCTTTATGGTGGAGATATAATAGCCCACGATTTCGCTGTCGATGACCGTGTTCACGCGGCCAAGCTTAGACAGGACATTGTCTTGGTCGGCCTCCCAGCTCCTGTTTATCGGGGTACAGCCCAAGAGTGTATCGGGCCTCATTTTTTTGGCGCGGATATTCTTCCAGCCAATGACCGCATTTTTATAGTAGACGCTACTTACAGCCACATATTTGTAAAAAGGTACGTACCTGCACTTCCACGCCAAACCTGGTTGTACATAACTGAGCCACTTGTAGACATTTTCGTCATCAATATGTGCCACATACCGCTCCATAGAACTGATGGCGTGTATGGGCTCGAACGAAAAATAGCTCTCAGACAACACCACTATCTTGTTGTTCTTCGTCGCGCCTATATACTCGTCTATCAGGCCCTTATACTGAATGAACCGTGTGCCGTCCAGGCACATGTTGAATGCTGTATTGCCGGTCTTCCGGTTAACCATGGGGGTATTGATGCCCACTTCGCCCACCGACGAGCCGAAAAAGATGATTTCGGGGTCGATGGCTGCCAAAACCAATTTGTTCACCTTGCCAGTCTGGGCATCGTCCGACCGGCCGGCACCATGGTCGATAACAAACGCGACACCCGAAAACAACAGCAGGCCTACCGTCAGGAACAGTGCAGCGTCTTTCAGTTGTCGTTTAACGGGCATAAATTAGAATTGAAAATAAATGAACTGATTGGTATTGTAAACGCCAAAAAACAATACAGCCATAGCCATCATGTAATACACGCCCCACCGCACCGCTTTCGGCA
>CAIVHI010000358.1 GCA_903905685.1 uncultured Bacteroidota bacterium
CTCGAACTGGGCAAATTGGATACCGAACTGCTGAGCTCGCTAGAAGCCGAGAACAAGTATGACCTGGTGGTGCTGGAATATGGCGCCAACCTCATGTTCCGTCCCAACGATGTTGACTACAGCTGGTATCAGAAGCACATTATGACGGTAATATCCAAACTGCGCCGCGCCATGCCGCATTCCGAGTTCCTGATCATCAGCACTGCCGACAGGGCCTTTAAATATGGCAGCGACTGGAAGACAGCGGCCGGGATGGATAATTTGGTGCGTACGCAGGCAGAATTGGCCTACACCAATGATGCCGCATTTTTCAATATGTATAACAGTATGGGCGGCTCGGGCACCATTGTGCAGTGGGCTGATGCCAAACCGGCGTTGGCCAACAAAGACTACATACACCCCAACATTCTGGGTGCCGACATTCTCGGCAACATCCTCTACGATGCCTTTATGAAAGATTATAGGAAACTCGTAAAACTGTAACCAAGAGTTATTCGACCCCGTTTTTGCGCGTCAAGCCCAAAATCAATGCAATCACCGCAAATACAATAAGGATGTGGACGATGTGGTGGGTATTCCAATAAAAAAAGGATATGGCCCAGCTTAACGCGAGCAAACCGGCAATCAGGAATAATAAAAGCCTTGGTATCATACAGTTAAGGACTACAGCAAATGTAGTGAGATTGATTGATAAATGTAGCGCCCCCGGCCTCCTAAAAATAGGGAGTTTGGCACGCCCTCGATCACCTGCTGTACACAACCGCATTCCCGAATCATGAAGCGAAAAGCCGGTTGGCGCGGTCCAAACTCTCGGGCTTACCCACGTCTATAAACAGCGACCCCGAATGGTTGAATGCCCAGATGGGGTGTTTGGCGGCATGATACAGGTAGAGGTCAATCAATGAAAACTTGCCTTCAAACGGTATATCCTGCAATAGAGCTTGCGACACCACCTGCACCCCGCTGAAAGCCCTGCCCACACCGGGGCCCGAGATGGGCCTGGCTATGCGTTGGGCACCGGTATCGCGGTTTTCCCAGCCATATAAAAGGCTCGAATCATCAAAAAGAAGTCGGCGGGATGAATCTCGGTCGGTAACGGCCAAGGTGGCCCAAGCCCCCGATGCCGTGTGGGCGGCCAGCATGGCCCCAAGATCCAAGTCGGTGAGCACATCTGCATTCATGACTACAAAGAAATGCTCCCCGGCAAAAAAAGGCGCGGCGCGCTTCAAGCCGCCCCCGGTCTCCAAGACAGCATCCCGCTCGTCAGAGCAGACTATATTTAAACCAAACCCGTTGTGCTCTCGCAGATAAGATTCTATGGCATCGGCAAAGTGATGAATATTGACAATGATTTCGCCAACGCCGAAGCCCTTGAGGTACTCGATATTGCGTTGCAGTAGCGTCTTGCCATTCACCACGGCAAGCGCTTTGGGCTGGGAGTCGGTAAACGGTTTGAGGCGGGTTCCGAGGCCCGCGGCCATTATCATTGCTTTCATGAGCCAAAAGGCTTTACAGGATTCTTTGATGAAATAAGACAAATATCGAACGGAATCCGCAACTTCGCACTAATTTCACAACATGACGCAGAAAGTCAAGATATTTAAAATAGCCGACCCGATCTTTCAAAGCGTGTTGTTTATTTCGCTTGCTTACAGCTTCGACTATACCAACTACTACAAGTTCTTTCTGCCATTGATTCTTGGCTGGCAAATGGTCAGTTCGTGCATCCACTTTGCCGTGAGGTCCAAAAACAAAAAAAAGGTGGAGCGCTTGTTCTTTTTCATCTTGGTCTGGATTTCGGTAGGCGTACTCATCTATTTCAAACTGCACCAAGACAACGCAGCCTGCCAGAAACTGTTGGAGGCCACTTGGATGGATGTTCCCGTCTGCGAATTGTGCTTCGTTTGCACCGAAGGCTTGTTGGCACTATGGTATTACATCATTTGTTTTCGCGAAATCAACGATGTATTGAAGAAATTCAGGGCTGAAGAATAGCTGCCGGAGCATTAATTTTTGCAATCCTGCCCGGGTAAGGCTACTTTTGCAAAAAATTTTTCAACCATTATATGTCGTTATTGATAGTGGGCACCATGGCGTTCGACGCATTGGAAACGCCCTTCGGAAAAGTGGACCGCATTATCGGCGGGTCTGCTACTTATGCTGCTTGGTCGGCATCCAATTTCACGAAGAACATTCGCCAAGTCTCCATAGTGGGCGGCGATTTCCCGCAAGAAGAAATGGACGCACTCAGCGCCCGTGGCGTGAACTTGGATGGGGTTGAAGTCATCAAGGATGGCAAAAGCTTCTTCTGGAGCGGCCGCTACCACCTCGACATGAATACCCGCGACTCCCTCATCACCGACCTCAACGTATTGGCGCAATTTGACCCCACATTGCCCGAGAGCTACCGCGATTCGCAATTCGTGATGTTGGGCAACTTGGCTCCCGCCGTGCAAATCAAGGTGTTGAACCAAATGACGCACAAACCGAAATTCGTGGTGATGGACACCATGAATTTTTGGATGAGCGTGGCACTCGACCAATTGAAGGAAGCCATTGGCATGGTGGACATGCTGCTGGTAAATGACAGCGAAGCCCGCGAACTGACCGGTGAGTACTCTTTGGTGAAGGCCGCCAAGAAAATACAGGCTATGGGCCCCAAGTACCTCATCATCAAGAAGGGCGAACATGGTGCGCTGCTGTTTCACGGCGACAAGATATTCTCGGCACCTGCTTTGCCGCTGGAGGACGTTTTTGACCCAACAGGCGCAGGCGACACCTTTGCAGGCGGCTTCATAGGCTACTTGGCCTACACGGGCGATACCTGCTTCGACAACATGAAGGCTGCAGTAATCGTGGGCTCGGCACTGGCATCGTTCTGCGTGGAAAAATTCGGCCCGGAACGCATGAAGGAAATAACCGTAGCGGACATAGACAAACGTATCGACCAGTTTGTGGAGCTCATCAACTTCGACATCAAGAAGCAACCATAATGGCGTGCCTCGTGCGCGCCGACAAATCCTGTTTTAAGGCCGTGGGTTAGTCACCTTACGGCCTTAAATATGTCGTTTTCTATCGTCATGCCCTTTTGCAGGTAGATGGTCTGTATGCCCACCTGCTTGGCCCCCTCTATGTGTTGCGGACTATCGTCAATAAATAGGGTTTCGGAGGGTTTTAGCCCGTTTTCGTCAATCACAATTTGAAATATCTCCTTCATGGGCTTGCGCAGGCCCACACGGTGCGAGAAATAGGCCCGATCGAAAAATGTGGCGATTGATGGTATGCTGCGCGTATTCATCAAGATATCGTTGAAGGCGATTTCGTGGATGATGTTGGTATTGCTGAGCAGGAAGAGGTCGTGGTGCATGCGCAGTTGTTGCAATATTTGCAGGCGGCGCAATGGGAAATCGAGCAACATGGCATTCCAAGCCGTCAGGATTTGCTCGTCGGTAATAGCCACCGGCGATGCCTTGTGCATGGCATCGAGGAACTCCTTTTGTCCGATGCGGCCCATCTCCAAGTCGTCGAATAGGGGTGTTTGCTGAAGTTGGGAGTAGAGCTCGCGGAAGTTGGAGATGCCTGCGGCAACGAACGCGTTCTCGGTAAGTTGGTAATCTATATTGAGCAAGACCCCACCGAGGTCGAAAATGATATGTTGAACACCCGTAACCATACAACAAAAATAGGTTTATTCGTGCTAATGTTGGTTGTTGTTTTTAGTGAAAATCCCTACCTTTGCCGTCCAAATTTTGATGTGAAAGCGTCATCGGGCCTATAGCTCAGTTGGTTAGAGCACCTGACTCATAATCAGGTGGTCCTAGGTTCAAGTCCTAGTGGGCCCACAGTTGGAGAGCGGAGAAACAGCGCATAGCGCGAAGGTTTCTCCGCTTTTTTGTTGGGGGGCACAATCTAAGTGCTGTATGATAACGGGATTTGGAGTCAGGATGTCGAAAATTGTAGTGCCGCCGGTACGGTGGATTCACGAAAAAAGTTTCTGTACGCCCACCTAAATCCTTCAATCTTTCAAGTAATCACACAAACTATTTGGATTGCACTTCGCCCAAACCAAAGTAGTCTACCTGTATAATGCAATTACGTAGAGTCTAAAAATTGACTTCATATACCTTTCGTAGTTCCTCACCGGATTTCTGAAAGTGGGAGGACATTTCCCAAAAGTGAGGCTTGCGTTGTTTTAGCTGTTTTACATATATACTGTGGGTGATTTTCCTCCTCACATACCACCATGCCCGTTCGACCGCAATCAGGTAGGGGCTGTATGGAGGAACAACGAACAGTTCGAGTTGGGGATGCAGCTTCAACGATTCCAATATCCTACAGGCATGGTGGTAGGCCATGTTGTCCAAAAACAATGTTGAATTTTGGTTCCTTCCGGTCCGCCTTAACCCGCCCTATCAACCAAGGCACCGTCCCCGAATCCGGTACCGGCGACCCCGTCATGATGGAAGATAACCGGGCACTGTACAAATGGACAATTGACCGGCCGATAAAATAGGCTGACGATTTTGGGACAACAAAAAAAGGACGGCATGAACCGTCCTGAAATATCCTTGATAACGATGTAACGAATTATAGGTGCATCCTGGCCTTTTTGTCCAAGAGCTGCTCTACGGTTTCCTGATACATTTCGTCGGGAACACAGCAGTCTACCGGACAAACCGATGCGCACTGGGGCTCATCGTGGAAGCCTTGGCACTCGGTACACTTGGTAGGGGTGATGTAGTAACAGTCTACCGCAACGGGTGCGTGCGCTGTAGCGGCATCGGTCACTGTGCCGTCAATCAGTGTGTAACTGCCTGTTACCGATGTGCCGTCGGCCATCGACCATTCCACACCGCCTTCATAGATTGCGTTATTCGGGCATTCCGGCTCACACGCCCCGCAGTTGATGCATTCGTCTGTAATTTTGATTGCCATAGCTTTCCGGTATTTTAGAAGTTAAACCGAACGTAAAATTAAGGAGTCGCCGGAAATTTACCGCATTAAAAATCGGGTTTCACTGCAAAAAAATGCAATGACCGCATAGGGCGATGCCAAATGCAATGGTTTCGCCCATTTACATCTAATTTTGTTTCGTCCGGACTGTACCGCATTCCATGGAATGCACACCTCCACCGGCACCTCGAATTTATGGTTACTGCAGCAGAACGAATCGTGCTTCTTGAAGAATTGGCCGCATATATGGCCTCCGATGCCGAGCCTTGGCAGGCGGCAAAAGCCGCAGCGGCATCTGCCAATGCCTGGTTCACCGCCGACCACGTAGACAGGGCGGTGGCCAATATCGTGGCGGGTATGCTTACGCGGCCCGAATTGGAAACATGGGTATCGGTATACCCCCCTATTGTCCATCCACGCAATGTAGGCATCGTCATGGCCGGCAACA
>CAIVHI010000359.1 GCA_903905685.1 uncultured Bacteroidota bacterium
GCCACCCGAGCAGACGCAGCTACTGGAAGCACGCGCGCGTCGATGATTATTTCTCCTTTAACCCGCTACGCTTCGAGGCGGCGCTCAAACCCGTGCCGGTGCCGCCGGAATACCTCGAATTACATTTCGCCCTGTCGGCGCCTTCTCCCGCCAGCGGCCTCGTGGTCGACGACGAGGAAAGCTTCAGCGCCTCTCTATCAGGGCCGCTTCTCACGCGTGCGCGCGGCGCGTCGAAATCCGCACTCTCGCAGCATGTGCTCTCGGCTGATGACGATGCGTTGCACTTCGCTAGTGCCTTCATAAATCTGCGTGATTTTCGCATCGCGCATCAGGCGTTCCACATGGAATTCCTTTACATAACCATAGCCGCCATGCACTTGGATGGCTTCATTGGTCACCTTCTGGGCAATGTCGCTGGCGAACAACTTCGCCATACTTGCAGAAAGGGTATAATCTTGGTGTTGGTCCTTCATCCAAGCCGCTTTGAGGCACAACATACGTGCAGCCTCAATCTCGGTGGCCATGTCGGCCAGTTTGAAGGCAATGGCTTGGTGGTTGGAGATTTCGGTACCAAAGGCTTTGCGTTCTTTGGAGTATTTCAGGGCCAGTTCATATGCGCCACTTGCAATGCCCAACGCTTGCGAGGCAATGCCTATACGGCCACCCGTGAGCACCTTCATGGCAAACTTGAAGCCGAAGCCGTCTTCGCCAATGCGGTTGGCCTTGGGCACCTTCACGTCTTGAAACATGATGCTGTGCGTATCGCTACCGCGAATGCCCAGTTTGTTTTCTTTTGCACCAACGGTAACGCCGGGCGAGTTTTTCTCCACGATGAGGGCATTAATGCCCTTGTGGCCTTTTTCGGGATAAGTTTGAGCAATCACCAAGTAGTAGGAAGCCGAGTTGCCGTTGGTAATCCAGTTCTTGGTACCGTTCAGCAAGTAGTAGTCGCCCATGTCTTCGGCAGTGGTGCGTTGCGAAGTGGCATCAGAGCCCGCTTCGGGTTCGCTCAGCAGGAAGGCACCTATCTTTTGGCCACTGGCCAGCGGCACGAGGTATTGCTGCTTTTGCCCTTCGGTGCCATATTCTTCCAAACCCCAGCATACCAACGAGTTGTTCACGCTCATGCAGACGGATACGGAGGCATCGATTTTCGAAATTTCCTCCATTGCAAGCACATAGGAAATGGTATCCATGCCCGAGCCGCCGTACTTGGGGTCAACCATCATACCCATAAACCCGAGTTCGCCGAGTTTTTTGATTTGTTCGGCAGGAAATTTCTGGTGTTCGTCGCGCTCTATGACGCCGGGAAGCAGTTCGTTCCGGGCAAAATCGCGTGCGGCCATTTGTACCGCTATCTGTTCTTCTGTGAGTTGGAAATTCATACGACGTAGAATAATGGCACAAAATAACGCGAAAATTCCATAAAACGGCTTATCGGTGCATCATTGTGCCCTGCAAACCTTGATGCCGTGCAACCGGTACACGTGCCTCACCCCCGTGATGTAGTCGGATGCGCAAATCAAAATCATCGCCCCTTTGTCGTCCGGAATGGGTTGGTTGTTTTGTTCGTAAACGATGTAGGTGTTGTCGCCCGTTATGCCGTCGAAAAGTTCGGCCCACGAAAAAGTGGCCTTGTAACCGTCGGTCGCATAAGCCGACATGTAGAAATTTCGGTCCTTATGGTCGGCTTGGCGGATGGTGCACGCCGAGAGGATGTCTTTCAGCAGCACCCCCTGGGAAGACGGGAACACCGTGGAGTCGCGGCCTGCACCCTTCGTGAGGTGGTAGTTTTTTATCTCCACGGGGTGCATTTGCAACAACGAATCGACGGTAAGTATTTTGGGATACAGCACCTCCCCCGAGATTTCCACCGTATTACTGCGCTCCTTGGTCTTCATTTCGCCCGCCGGCCTTTGCTGCGCAGTGGAGTAGCGGACGCATATCATGCAGATGCAGGTGGCGATGAAGGTTTTCATGATGCGAATCGTTATGTTTTTTGAAACATAGTGCAAGGTAATGTTTTTACTTGTCGGCTATAGTAGGTGCCCCGACAACTACGTTGTGAAACCGTTAAGCGTCATCATTCTTTTTGTAGCATTTACCTTTTGAATTTAGGTGCTATTTCAACGGTTAAAAAAGATAATGGAGATTTTTCGCCGTTACCTGTTCCTCATTCCATCAACCTCCCTAACTTTAGTGTTCCAAAATCTTTACAAATGGAAAAAAACGCAAATTCGCTCAACTGGTTTGAGATTCCGGCTACCGACCTCGGTCGTGCCAAGTCATTTTATGAATCCATTTTCGGCATCGAGATGTACCCCATGAACATGATGGAAATGGAAATGGCCATGTTCCCCGCCGAGCCCGGTAGCGGCAAGGCCAATGGCTGTTTGTGTAAAAGCGCCTACCATACGCCGTCGCAAGATGGCGCGCTCGTCTACCTCAATGCCAATCCTGACATGGCCCCCGTTTTGGGAAGGATTGAAGCCGCCGGTGGAAAAATTGTCATGCCCAAAACCGAAATCGGCCCCGACATCGGCCACATGGCCATGTTCATCGACACCGAAGGCAACCGCGTAGCGCTGCACTCCCAACATTAATCTGCACGAAGAAAACGCCCTATAATAACAATGTCCCCCGCATAGCGGGGGACATGTTGTTTTCACGGTGTCAGGGAAATGATGTATGAAAAACCGCAGGTGCGGTAGCAATTCCCGCTTCAAAATTAACCAATAGTTTCAAATTGCCGAATTTTTCGAAATATTTTTTTGCGTGGAGAGGTGCGGCTAACCGCGAGGCAAAAGGGCTGCACCACTAAACTACAGTCATCCCAAACCGTCAACATACTGTATATTCGCACTTTACGTTAATTGCATAGATGCCTCGGCCTGTACCAAAATTATTGTCGTTCCTTGTTTGCGCAGCATTGTGTTTGCCCCTGTCGGTTAAAGCCCAGCGGCCGTTGATCAATCTGTCGGAACACGACAACAAGCCGTATTATTTCGGTATCACATTCGGCCTCAATTACTCGGTATACCAAATCAAATACACCAATTCTTTTGCCAATACCGATACCTTCAAACAGATTCAGCCGCAATGGCAGCCGGGGTTCAATTTAGGGTTGGTCGGCAATTTAAGGCTCACCAACTTCATCGACATCCGTTTCGTACCCTCGCTGGCGTTCGCCGAAAAACGGCTCATTTTTGAATACGGCATTCCCAATGATAGCACGTCTGACCGCACCATTGAAGCCATTTACATGCACTTGCCCCTCCAGGTGAAGTTCAAGAGCGAGCGAATCAACAATTTCAGGTTTTATGCCATCGTTGGCGGCAAATTCGACTACGATCTGGCCGCCAATGCGCGTTCGCACCGGCCCGACGAGTTTCTCAAGGTGAGTCCGGTAGACTTTGGTGCGGAGTTGGGCATTGGGTTCGAATTCTATAACCCCAATTTCATCTTCTCCCCCGAAATCAAATTGAGTCAGGGCCTTACCAACCAATTGTTCATCGATCGCAGCCTCCCCCTTACGAACGCCATTCAGGCGCTCCTGACGCGGATGATCGTGATTTCGATACACTTGGAGGGATAATGGGGGGGTGAGGGTGCCGGCCTGATTTTAAGCTGCGCACCTTTCACACAGACACCGTCATCTGTCGGCCGACATGATGGCATGCAACAGTTTCTCGTCCAATCCTTCGGCGGCTGCCAGTACTTCATCATTTCCAAACTGCCCGAAAAGGCTCGATGGTAGGTCGTACTCCACAATTGCCGCCCCACCTACATCTTCATAAACCGCAATGCGTAGTGGGGCATATAGGGCAGCCCTAATATCGTGGGCCGTCATGCGGATGGCAACCAGAGGGTTGCCGATCACATATTGTTTGGCCTTTCGCGTTTTGCCGGCCATATTGAGCAATGCTCCGTGATTCTGGATGTTGAATATCATCAACCCGGTTTCGCCTTCCAGTGACTTCAAGTGGTTTTCCACACGAAGCGGGTTGGTCAATACTTCATCGGCATAATGGTCTGCATCCAATCGGTTGAGCAGGGCTTCAAAGTTCGATGTGAACCCATCAAAGGTACTTGCCAACGCGGTGCGGCAGTGTTTTACACTTACTGGTGTAGGAGATGCCATATCGTCTGTTTTTCACGCGATGCAAAATTCGCTAAAATAAACAGACATGTGTAGATAGGTATATTGATATCGTCTATATCCTTTTGGTATGGTGGAAGTTTTTTTGGGGTTCCCGCGGGTTCGATTTTCCCTATAAACATCGAAGCCTGCAAGGGTTCCTTGCAGGCTTCGAAAATGGCATTTCAAATTGTTGCGATCAATATTGCTTCACCAGCTTCGTTGTAGACGTCCTGTCGGCCGATGTGGTTTTCAGGATGTAGATACCCGCCGGCAGACTCGAAATGTCTATCATCGCCTTTGTTTCAACAATGTGGCGCGAAATAACCGCGCTACCGTTCACGTTCATAATGCTCAGGTCGCCATTGCCCAAATTCTCTATAAAGATTTTGTCGACAGCGGGGTTGGGGTACACTCTCACGGCTGTGGAAGCCGCAACTTGTGGTGTAGCCGTAGTAGACTGAATGGTATTGAGTGTAGAATTCGTGACGATTGCAGGGTTAGTATCGAAATAGATTTCCCCCTTGTTCCTGATTTGCGTACCCACAGGCAGGCCGGCATTTAATGCTACGCTGAAGCGCACGCTTCCATGGCTGCCGGGCTCGTTTACGCTGCTGTCTGGCAGGAAGATGTTGTTGTAGTCGAACTCGATAATGCCGGGGGCCAACCACTTGGGTGTCATCGTGGCGCTGGTGCCCAGAACCTTCAACGAGCTTGCATTGATGTGGCTGTCCAACGTATCCACTACCTTGATGTTTTGGGCAAAGTCGGTGCCGGTATTCTGGAAATGCAGCGTGTAGGTTAACGTATCGGTACCTGCCGGAATGAAGCCTTCGGCACCTATACCTACGGGCGAAACTTCCTTATAATTGGGGTCGAAAGAGTATACGACCGGAATACAGAATGAAAAATCGTTGTTGAGTGGGTCAACGTCTCCGGGAAGAATGTTGGTATAGACCCGGAAACACAAAGTGTCGCCCATCACAACCGTAGAATCGGGCGCCAAACTGATTTCAGACATAAAGCTGTTCCAATAGGCACCGCCTGTAAGATTGGTCAATTTGGTGTAATTCCAAATAAGGGTATCGCCACGAACGGTGTCGGCAGGATAGGTGCTTGCTCCCGGATTGTATACCACCCTGGGGTCCAGCACCAAGACGAGCTCACCCGAGGCAGAATCGCAACCGGTGTTGCTCACGTAGGGATCCATCAGGAAAGACCTGCCCACCCGTGCATACCCTTGCGAAAGCGCATAACACTGCACATCTATATTGCTGGAACACTTCAACGGAAAGTCGGCGCCGGTTTGGGGCAACGTGGTGAAGGTGTAGGTGCCTGCCGAGCAGGTGGAATTGGGGAAGATGAAGGAGTAATAGGATGGGACGGATATGGTATAATCAATCATGTGCGTCTGCTGAACCGTCATGATGTAGTTGCCGCTCATGGAGCCCCAACTCAGTCCGGAATATCCCCGGGTTGATGGCGTTCCAGTCAGATTTTCCGTCATGTCGATTGGTGGCGGTGAAACGCCAATATCGCCGGAATCGAATATGCAGTCGGAATTGTTGTCGATATATACATTGCCCGTCACGGTGTTGTAGCTGCAAGTTGCGGCCACAACTACTCCACCCGTAAACATCATGGCGGGTATGGTATCAGGTCCTGAAGTCACTTTTACGGTGTAGGGCATAAAAACCGGTGCAAATCCCGGAGCGGTGGGATAGTCGCCCATCACGCCCCCAAATATAGTCGTGTCAATCGTCCAAGGGCTGGCGCCGGCGGTGTTGGTATGCAGTCCTAACGACATACTCGTTGTAGTGTCCACAAAGCGAAGGGAGTCGCCCGCGAATGAGGAGTCTTTCACCAAGTGGTACAAAATGCTGTAACTCAGTTGGCAGTAGTTGGTGTCATAGGTGCCTACCGTAGTTACAGTCAGGTTGAGGTGGCCTGCCGTATAGATTTGCGCCCGCATGGCGAATGGGCAAAGCAACAGCATAAAGCAAAGCAGTTTTTTCATGGCAATCATTTTTTGTAAACCAAAACTATCTGAATAAAACTGAATCGCCAAAAATAAATATTTATTTTGGCCCGTCCGGCTACCCCGACCGAAGCTATTTGGCTGCCGCTGGAGTCTGTGTGGCAGAGGCCGTTTAACCAATAGGCAATCAAAAAATGGTTTCCCCCAGCAATCGGTTAATTCGCCTTTATCCGGCAAATCTTCCAAATCCGCGATGAACAACCCGGTGACGTCGCCGTCTTTAAGCCATGATTGTTAGTCCGTTTTGGAGCATGTTTTGTGGCAGCGGGATTCGGGTAATGCTTGATTGTAAGCAAATAGTAGCCTATTTACTGCAAATCTGCCACAAGCCTTACCTTGCAGCATCAACAACTACTCCGATGAAACTATATATGATATTGCTTGGCTGTCGTCCTGAAGGTCGCCACATTGAGCAGCATGACGTATATTTTGATATCAGCGACGAGCTACCCCACTTGGTTCCGGCCATCAAAGCCTTCTGGCCCAACGGCGTTGTACATATAGATGCTTGGCGAACGGTCAGTAATGCCAATGGCAACAGTATCACGATTGTTGAACGGTCGAAAAACACTGCGCCAAATAATCTACGCCTGTTCTTCATCAACCTCGGCGGCTACAAAGTTGGCGAGTTCGAAGAGTATCACTATAAAATGGTAGTTGCCGCTGCCGACAAGGGTAAGGCCATTCAACTTGCCAAGCGTACCGCCTTTTACAAACATTATGGTTTTCCGGGGGCGTCATCGCACATAGACGATAAGTATGGCATAGATGTAGATGACGCTCACGACATTGAAGACATTTTGCCGACAGCCACCCGTGCGAAATATGCCATTGTGGTAGAGCCTATCACCACCGAATTCGTGGAAGACGCCTTGCACATAGGCTACTTCAACCTTGCCAAGGTGGCCAAAGGCGATGTAAGCTCCAGTTGATGCAAGTATATATTTTTTCAAA
>CAIVHI010000360.1 GCA_903905685.1 uncultured Bacteroidota bacterium
CGGCCAAAACCCTTGCTCCCGCCTTTATGAGGGCATCGAGCGATGCTACGGCAAAATCGGGTGTACCGATAAAAACGATTCCAAGGTCGCGAATACTCTTCATGGGGGCGCAAAGGTAAACCGCATTTCCCACAAAGCTTATTGTCCCGGCGGAGGCCGATGCCCACCCGTACCGGGAGGAGGCGGGCGGTGCCCACCCATACCGGGAGGAGGGGGCGGTCCATTTTGCTCCCCGGCGGTCATCATGTGCAGAACGTCGTCAATGCAATTGGCGAAGCCCTTTTGTTGGTCGACATTGCACAAACCCCTTACCGCCAAGAAGTGACGGTAAGTCATCGATTCGATTTTTTTCTGGTTGTCCGCTATTTTGCCGGCCATCTCGTCCGATGCCGGTGCGCCGTCAATCAGCCCGTCAAACATCGCTTTGCGCAGCGTGCGGCCTTCTTCCCTGAAATACCTCGTGGAATCTCGATGCAATTGCACCAATGAATCAAAACTCTTGGTTTGGCTTTCGGAGAAATGCAACGTTTCCACGATGAAATCGCGAGGGTCGCCGCCAGGGTGCCGCCCATCGGGCGCGGGGGGATGTCCGCAGGGCCTAAAAAAGAGGGTAGCCAGCAATGCCACATTGCATAGTGCAAGCACGCCAACCAAAACTTGCCAAACCTTTAAATTTCCATTGTCGCTCATTGCTCAATACTTATAAACAACTTCAGTATTATAATCATCGGTATTTGCGGTTGTGACATGGGGGCTATTGCCGCCATGCATTGCGTTTGTACTGTAAGCCGTCAATACCGCTACATTCAATGTCACCATGACAATTGCTGCCGCTACTGCCCACTTCAGTGGGATAATGGTCGCTTGTTTTTCCGGCATCCCGTTTATGCGCAGCATAAACGCCTCGGTGAAGTTTGCCGGTGGCTCGGCCCGGCGGGCACCCGCCGCACTGTTCATTACCTCCTCAATCCATTGTTCCTGTTTCATAATACCCTTCAAAATTAGCATTACTCATTATTAGACGTATGTTTATCCTGTTTCCTTCGTTCGTAAACGGGTGCAAGTTTTACTCTGAGATTGGCCTTGGCCCGTTGCAACAATGATTCCATGGCCTTAACCGACACATTCAAAATCTCCGCAATTTCCCGTTGCGGAAGTTCTTCTATTTGCGACAATACAAATACTGCTTTCTGATTCTCGGGCAGGGTATCGAGGGCGCGAAACAAGATGCCGGCCATTTCCTTTCGCTCTGCCACGACTCCCGGGTGCTCAAAATCGGCCTGGGTGTCGGGCCACGTTTCTGCCCCTTCGCGTTGCCTGAACGACGAAAAAAAACTTACGTTGTTTTGGCGTTTCCTGCTCCTAAGGTGGTCTATACATTTGTTCACGGTAATCCGGTAAATCCAAGTGGACAGCGATGACTTGCCGCTAAACCCTGCCACCGACTTAAACACCGTGACGAACACCTCTTGAGAAATGTCTTCGGCAAAAGCGGCATCCTGTACCATTCCCAATGCGGTATTGTATACCTTGGTTTGGTATTCGGCCACCAGCCTTCGGAAGGCTTCCCGGTCGCCTGTTTTCAGTTGCTGCTCGAATGTGGCGATGGTGTGAGAGTTTGAAGGAAATCAAAAATAGGTGAAAAGCGCCCAATCATCCGTTGACGGCAGCCTGAACCCGTTGGCTGGCAATCAGCAAGGCCAAATCTTTTATTGACGGATGCACCAACGAATAGGTATGCCTCCTATCGGCAGATAGGTCGTGCTCTTGAAGCCCCACCAGATACAGTAAGGTTTCGGGTATCTCCAACGACCGGCAAATCTTATTGATGGTGCGTTGCGAGGCACTCTTCTTGCCGTTTTCCAACTGCGAAAGCGACGTCTGCGTGCATCCGCATTTGGCTGCAAGCTCCACTTGCGTCATTTGGAGGCACTGCCTCACTTCTTTTACGGCATATCCCATATTCATAATACACCAGATTTTTTGGATTTGCGACATCGCCGCACCCGTTTTTTTCGGAAGCCAATACAACGCGTCCATTTTGACGCAACAGGTCGCGATTTCCTTTCCCGCCACCGACATATTTATTCCTTTCAATTAAAATTTCCGACGGCAACCTATGACCGGGCAAAACGCAAAGCGGCTGCACCAAAAGGTACAGCCGCTTCCATAAAAATCGGAAAATGGTTAGAGTTGGTCGTATATCGGGGCATCCACATTGCGGGGAATACCGTAGTACTGGTAAGTTTTATGGCGATAACCTTTCTTGATGTAAACATCGGTATCGGTATCTTCAGGAATGGTTATCCAAGCATGGTGCTTGGGCAACAACCAGCGGTAAACGCAAACGGTATTGGGACCGCGGCGGGTAAGCGCATAGAACTGGAGGTGCTTGTGGGTATAACCCGTTTTCAGCATTTCATCGTCGGAAAATTCATCTTCACATACGCTGATATGTGTCCTTGTTACGGGGTTTTCCCAACCGTATACTGCCACACGACCCGGACCCGGATTGCGGTAAGCAAAGAACATCAATGTCTTGTCCGTCCAACCCCAGTTGATCAATTGACCGTCTTGGAATTCACCTTCTGCTTCATTCACATACTGATTGTCTTCAGGGATGTACCAACGGAATACGCGTACAAGGTCTTCCTGCGCGAAACTTTTGGTACCGAATAATACGGTCGCCAATACGGTAGAAATGAGGATGATGGTTCTTTTCATGTTTGTCTCCATTTTCAAAATTGCACCCA
>CAIVHI010000361.1 GCA_903905685.1 uncultured Bacteroidota bacterium
GGCCAACATCAAGCTGAATCCGGATGTGAAAAACATCTCCATATATGACCTGCTGCTTTGGAACGAAAACAAAACCATTGATTTTGAAGAAGCCGGCACCGTAGGTTCATCTGCGGTTTCCATCTCCGACAAATCGAAAGTAGTAAAGAAACAGGCAGTCACCATCGACAGCTGGGTGAAGAACCAAAACCTTCAACGCCTCGATTTCATCAAGATGGACATTGAAGGTGCCGAAATCGAAGCACTTGATGCCTGTCGCGACACCATTGCCCGCTTCAAGCCCAAGTTCGCTATCGCCTCTTACCACATCGTTCAAGGCGAAGTCACTTACATCAAAGTAGAGGAATTCTTCAAAAGCATCGGCTATTCCTACAAGACAGTCACCTTCAACAAGCACGAAATCATCACCTTCGCAGGTATGTAATTGGTCGCCAAGCCTTAACGGCTACTCGCTCACTTGGCCGATTTCATAATCAATTGGCCGCTGAGCTTGGTATCGTCGTCCTTGGTGAGGTACAGGAAATAGGCACCATTCGGCATGTTAGACATGTCGATGTCGCGCACGTGGTGTGCCGTGAATAGTTGCCTGCCGTCGAAAGTGTACAAACAGGCATTTACATAATTGCACCACCGGATATGGACCGCGTCTGTTACCGGGTTTGGAAACACGTGCAATTGGTCGGCGGTACAAGTCGCAATGGTGCTCACGTCCAAGAAATCGGACATGGTGGAGCAGCCGTAGCTGTTGGAGACACGCACCTGATAAACCCCCGTGGACAATATCGTGAAGGTGTCGGCATTACCCCCTGTAACCGGGAGTCCGTCCTTATACCAATTATATGCAGCATAGCCGGTATCCACAGACAGGAGGTTTTCTTTGTCAACAATTGTCAACGCCGGTGGATTGGAGTGAACCGTGATGGGGTACCGGGCGGTATCGGCTCCGCAAATATTGGTGATGGTATACCATATGGTGTCGCGACCGGTAGTCAATCCGGAAACCAAGCCCGTGTGCGGGTCGGCTGCCGCATTACCGACGGCAACGCTCCAGACACCGCCTGAAACGGTATTGACAAACTGTGCCGGGGCAGCCAAACAGACGACATTGGGGCCTGTAGTGATGGCAGAGTTGGGCGCGGTAATGACTGCAAGCTTCTTGGTGGCCGTAATACTGCCACACAAGTTGGTGACCGTATAATTGGCCTTGAAGAGGCCCAAGGCAGTGGGGGTAACGTAAACCATAGCGGAATCCACACCGGTAATGCCGACATTCCAAACCCCGTGGCCATTAGCACCGGAGTCTGACAAAGTGGCTGTGCCCCCTAAACACAGATAACCAGGGCCACTAATAATGCCGGCGTAGGGCAATGGATTGATGGTCAATGGCTTTTGGATGCTGCCGCTGCCGCAGGAATTGTTGAGTTTGAACACGATGGTGTCTACCCCCGCAACCGCTCCCCTCACTACTTGGTTGGTAATGGTTGCATTGGCGTTGGTCAAGCTCCAAGAGCCCGAGCCCAAGGCCGGCGGCGTACTGTCGGTAACCGACATTGCACCGTAAACGCAGACGCTGTCGTTTGCGTTGATACCCAATGGCACGGGGGTGGAATCTATACGGATTGGCATTTCGGCTACTGCGTTACCGCAACTGTTGGTTACGGTAAAATCCACGGTATCGACCCCGCAAACCGTACCCAATACTGCCGCACTCATCCCGGACGGTGTAAATGAGACCCGACCACTTGTGGATGTCCAAACACCACCCAAGGCAGAGTCTACGAGGGTGGTGGCACTTCCCTTACAAACCCGATTGAGACCCAAGATGGGTAAAACCACGGGTGTGGAATCAACGGTAATGCCCACCGTCTCGGTCGCCGTTCCACAACTATTGACGACTGTATATCCTACGGTATCGGCACCGTAGGATATGCCCTGCAACAAGCCTGTAGTATCGGCAATAACAGCATGGCTGTTGGTCACCGACCAGCGACCGCCCGTTGCTGTTGAGGTAAAGGAATCTTTTGCGCCGCGACACACGCTGTGACCGCTCAAAATCCCGGTCACCGGCAGTGGCAACACCCTAACCGGCTTCGTGGCCCTTGTTGTGCCGCAGCGGTTGGAGACGGAATAAACCAAGGTGTCCAAGCCTGCCGCAACGGCTGTAAAAACGCTACCTCCTGCCACAATGCCGCCACCCCATGCCGACCATACTCCTCCTGTTTCCGAATCGGCAGCCGTTAAGGACGAACCCGGACACAGGCTGTCGGCCGCGGTGATGGTGCCCGCCTGCGGCAGGGGAATCACCTGAACTACAACGGTTACTCCAACCGCATACCAATTGTTCGACACGCGTATCAAGACGGTATCTGTACCCACAAAACCCGAATCGGGCGTATAGGCAATGCCTGAAGGAGCCACATTGGCACCATTCGCGGTAGTGCTGAAAGTGCCCGCAACGGTGCCGTGAGCAGAGGCGCCGCGGCTTGTCCAGGATAGGTTTTGAACAGTATCGGCCTCCATAATGGTGAGTATGGAATCGATGGAGTTGGCGGCTGACGCAGTACAGACGGTATCGGTTACCGGATTGCCTGCCGGGAATGCGGGAAATGCAAACCCATTGACTACCTGTCGCACCACATTGGCGCCGGCATCTACTATGTAGAGGTTGCCGGCAGGGTCCAATGCTGCACCTACAGGCTGCGAAAAGCCGGCCGAAACAGCCAACAGGCCGTCTCCGGAGTAACCCGCGGTGCCGCGCCCCGCAACGGTTTGTATGTATCCAAAACTATCTATCATGCGGATGCGGCGGTTGCCGGCATCGGCAATGAAGAGCCGCCCATTTTGGTCAAGCTGCATGGCATAGGGAAAACTCAAAGCACTACCGGTTGCCGGTAGATTGTCGCCCGAGAACCCCCCGGTGCCATTGCCGGCATATGTGGAAATGAAATTATCGGTACCCACCTTGCGGATACGGTTGTCGGCGGCACAGGCTATGAGCAAATTGCCGTACCGGTCTACGGCCACCGCCGTTGGTGCCGGCAGCCCCGCCGTATCGGCCAGCCCGCCATCGCCCCAAAAGTAGTTTTGGCCGTTGCCGGCTAGGGTGACGATCAGGCCGGTAGTGTCTACATACCTGATGCGGTTGTTGCCCATGTCGGCTATGTACATCCTACCCCAGGTATCTACAAATACACCGGCCGGCAGATTGAGCTGGGAGGCGGTCGCAATAAAGTCGCCCGAAAAACCCGCAGTACCTGTGCCTGCAACGGTAGTAATGATGCCCGAAGGGTTGATTTTGCGAACACAGGAACAGCCGGTGTCGGAGAAATAGAGGTTGCCCACCCTGTCGGTAGTCAGCGCAACCGGCGATTGCAGCATGGCCGCAGATGCGGGCCCATGGTCTCCCGAATAGCCGGGAGTGCCGGTACCTGCAATGGTATGGATGATGCCGTCGGTGCCCACTTTGCGGATGCGGGCATTGCCGAGGTCTGCAATGTAGAGGTTGCCGGAAGCGTCGGAAGCCACAGCCTGTGGCACCATGAAGTGGCAAACGGTAGCGGCACCGGAATCGCCGGAAAAGCCCCCGGTTCCCGTGCCGGCGAAAGTAGATATGATTTGCCCGGACGAGGTAAGGCAGCACAACACCGCCAATGGCAGCATCAAAGCCTTCAATAAGCGCAGTGTCATCATGTTAGCGCATAAAATAGCCGCCGAACCAATCGGTGGGTTGTAAAAATATCGAAATAACGACGAATTGGGGAATATTATTGCCGACTGAAAGGAAATGGATGGTCGAGGATGCAGTTCTCTGACGGCATCGTCCGACCCTATTCCAACAAAAAAAGGACGGCATGAACGGTCCTGAAATTGCCTTCATATTTCTACTTTGCCAGGTTAGTCAACTGCCTTTATTTCGGTCTATATCTGCCCGTCGTTGTTTTTGGTGGCGGCTCATTTGGTCCATGAGTTCGTCAACGGTTTGCACCCTTCGCCGTGTGGAGGTTGATAGAGGGCATCACCAATGCCATGTGGTGGTGCCCTGCGAGCCGACCCCAGACTTGGTACCGGCTCATGCCGATTTCCTGTTTCGCATCCTGGAAGGAGCACTCCATGAAGCACCTCTGCGACTGCATCTGCGCCGGGTAGGTATGGGTTTATTCGCCTTACTTGGCGTTGTTGAAGGCGTGTTTTAGCCCCATGCACGGCTCCCGTGCCCGTTTTCCACCTTGCCCACCGTTCCGCAATACTTGCAGGGCGACGCCCCATCGTGTTCCTGCCCTTTTTCAGGTGCGAA
>CAIVHI010000362.1 GCA_903905685.1 uncultured Bacteroidota bacterium
ATTTGGATAATGGAATTATTTTCGCCAGCCTTCGGATATTTGTAGGCATACTGCTCGGGATACAGGCCCGTGTATTTGGCCATAAAATACTCGGGCACGGGCGTTTCGTCGAATCGGTAGTAGGCCAGCTCACTGCCGTCTTCCGACCATTCGTAGGCCTTGGTAAACCCAAATTCTTCCTCATACACCCAATCGCAATTGCCGTTACTGATTCTATTGGCGGCACCGTCTGAAGTAACCTGAACCAAATTATTGGTTTTCAGGTCTTTGTAAAAAAGATTATTGTTCTTCACAAACGCCACCTTCGTGCCGTCCGGCGAGAAGGAAGCATGGAGCACCTTGGCAGTATCCAGCAATTCCAGCTTATGGGTATCTATGTCGAACACATAGGTGCGGTACAGCACCGAGCGTCGGTAGATGTTCTCGCCTTCAGCAAGCAGCAGCAGTTTATGTTCGTCGGTACTGAAGGCATAGCCATCGATACTCAAAGTGGAATCGCGGTATTTGTCTACTTTGTTGTCGAACAGCACCGATGTTTTTGCGCCATCTTCCAGTGCATACATGGAAATGGATTGGTGTTCTTTGTCGGCATCCTTTTGGGTGTAGTGCAGACCATCCTTCATGGCATTGAAGCCGGGCACGTCCTTGACGCGGAAGGTGCCGTTCTTCCACAAGTCTTCGAGGGTGATGTTTTTACCGCCGCCGGCAAATGCGGTAAAGGAGCAAAGGGCGACACAGAAAATCAGGATGCTGCGCATGTAGTTTAGATTGAGGAAGGTAAAAATAAAGCATATCGCGACGGGTTGGGTAATAATTTGGGAGCTGCTGCACATGAGGAGCGCGCACACCCGTAAAGTAGGTCAATGCAACTTCAACCTCAACTTGTAGTCTCTCCATTCAATGCACTGATATTCCGAAGTATCCCTGTCCACTTGGCTCGCTTAAGCGGCGAATTCCTGAAAGTCTTTTTGAACGACTCTTCCGTCATCTTCAGCCACTCCTCCCTACCCGAGGTCAAGATTTCGGGGATGGGTGCGAAAGCAGGCTCGTTGTGGGGCTTTGAGAAGCGGTTCCATGGGCAGACGTCTTGGCACACATCACAGCCAAACACCCACCCATCGTCGCGGTTCGAAAAGCCCTCGGGCATTAGTGCAGACTTCAGCTCAATGGTAAAGTAGCTTATGCACCTGTTGGCATCAATTTCCTTTGGCGAGACAATGGCATCGGTTGGGCACGCATCTATACACCTACGGCAGGTGCCGCAGTGGTCAGTGGCAAACGGCGGGTCGGCATCCAACTGAAAATCAATAATCAGGGTCGCGATGAAGAAGAAAGAACCGCTTTTAGGATGAATGAGGTTGCCGTTTTTGCCAATCCAACCCAAGCCGCTCCGCAGTGCCCATGCGCGCTCCAACACTGGTGCGCTGTCCACAAAACCCCTACCTTCTATTGCACCGGCAACCGCTCGAAACATATCCAGAAGACTATTTAGCTTTCCCCTTATAACTTCGTGATAATCATTGCCAAACGCATATTTTGCAATTTTTGGCACACCCACTTGCTGCGCCTGAGAGGGGAAGTAGTTACATAGCAATGTAACCACACTTTTAGCTCCCGGTACCAATTTGGTGGGATCGATCCGCAGGTCGAAATGATTGGCCATGTAGGCCATATCGGCATGATAACCCTTTGCCAGCCAAGCCTCGAGCCTTCGAGCATCGTCGTGCAGGGGCACGGCATCGGCTATGCCGCACGACAAAAAGCCCAATTGAGCGGCTTCCATCTTTATCCATGCAGTCAATTTAGCGGCATCCAAAATCCAATAGCCCTGCCGGTTTTGCAAGCTTACGTATCACGATTGGAAGAAAGCTTGACCCAAATCATTACATAGGCGTGACGGACAACATCGTCAAAATTAGCGGAATTGCGTGAAATTTGCCGCCACAGGCAACGTAGGTGGTATGCACCCCTTGTTTCCACGCCTGTTTCAACCGAAACAATCGACATGACTTACCAATCGAATAAAAGCCAACAACTTTTCCAACGTGCCCTTCAATCCATTCCGGGCGGCGTCAACTCTCCTGTAAGGGCATTCCGCAGCGTGGGTGGCACACCTATCTTCATCAAGAGCGCCAAGGGAGCCTACCTGATTGATGAAGACGGCAACAAGTATATCGACTATATTAACTCGTGGGGGCCCATGATTTTAGGACATGCCTACGAACCCGTCGTAACTGCCATTGCCGAAAAAGCCGCCCACTCCACTTCATTTGGAGCGCCTACCGAATTGGAAATCGAGATGGCGGAGCTCATCAAGGAAATGGCTCCGAATGTGGATTTGGTGAGGATGGTGAGTAGTGGCACTGAAGCCTGCATGAGCGCGCTGCGCTTGGCACGCGGCTATACCGGCCGTAACAAGTTCATCAAGTTCGAAGGATGCTACCACGGACATGCAGATGCCTTCTTGGTAAAGGCTGGCAGCGGTGTAGCCACATTTGGTATACAGACTGTGCCGGGGGTTACCGCAGGTGTATCTCAGGATACCCTCAATGCACCCTACAACGACCTCGAAGCCGTGGAGGCACTTGTAAATGAACATCGTAGCACCATCGCGGCAATCATCATCGAGCCCGTAGCCGGCAACATGGGTTGCATCCTCCCCACACCCGGGTTCTTGGAAGGCCTGCGCAGCATTTGCGATGCCGAAGGGATTGTGTTGATTTTTGACGAAGTGATGACCGGCTTCCGCTTGGCGCCCGGTGGTGCACAAGCCCGTTTGGGCGTAGATGCCGATTTGGTGACCTACGGGAAAGTGATAGGGGGCGGCATGCCTGTTGGGGCATTTGGCGGGAAACGCGCCATCATGGAGCATATTGCACCGTTGGGCAATGTGTATCAGGCAGGTACGCTGAGCGGCAACCCATTGGCCATGATTGCCGGCTATACTATGCTGCGCACCCTCCGCGACCGACCCGAAATCTTCGACAACATAGAAGCCAAGTGTGCGGCCCTGGAAGCAGGCTTCGAAAACGCATTGAATGGCACGGGTATTCCATTCCAAATCAATCGTTTAGGCTCTATGTTCAGCATCCATTTCAGCGAAACCCCGGTGTGCAACTTCACGGATGCCGCGGCGGCGAACAATGCGCTGTTCAACAAAATGTTTCACCATATGCTCGAAAACGGCGTTTATCTGCCGCCCTCCGCATACGAATCTTGGTTCTTGTCCAACGCGCTAACCGATGCCGACATTGAGCATACGGTGGCAGTTGCAGCCGCGTTTTTCAAGGGGCTTTAGGCTGCCCATTGCGCAAAAATAACGCACCTAACATTAAGGAACAAACTTAGCTACGGTATCATTCGCCGTCAATAGCACATTTGTGTAAAAAGAGGGGCTTGCGGATCCTCTCCTACTACATAAAAATGCGGTCTTCTGATACCAGAGGCGAAAACGACCAGA
>CAIVHI010000363.1 GCA_903905685.1 uncultured Bacteroidota bacterium
AAAAGCTACGGTATGGCGCAAAGGTCAAAAAACTCAACGGACGGTGGCAGTGTTTTCAGCGGGCTGCGAATGCAGGTGGTACCTATAGGCAAGGGCACAGCGATCAATTCGGCCGACTTGTTTTCTGAACGTAACGGGGGCTACATCAACGAGATGCAGTTGTACCTGCTTTACCACAACCGGATTCCGAATCTCTGGTCGGAGGCCGGAATCAACTGCGAGAAGGCGCTCCACTGGTTTGCCGAAACCTATAAATCCGAAATCAAAGACTGGTACTACGACAAACGCCAATTTCGGGACGCTCGGGAGGCAAGGTTCGATGATGTGTTTTACATGCTCGACAAAGACCTGATTGTCGATTTCGACTCCGCAAATTCAAAGGTGCGGCTCCTATATCGGGAAACCGATGTTGCCGTGGTAGAGTCCATCATCAAGGAAATCAAACGGTTCAAGTTGCGGCGCGTGCCGCTCAAGCCCGAAATACTGTTGTTGGTGAACACCAACAGGGGCATAAGTGCCGAGCATGTCTCGATAACCCGGCCGAAACTGGATATCGACGACAACTACAACGACGACTTCAAGCCGATACACGAAACGATTTTGAGGCGACTGTCGAAGAAGGACGACAAGGGTATCGTGCTCCTGCACGGCAAGCCGGGAACGGGCAAAACCAGCTACATCAGGTACCTGATAACGACCCTCAAAAAAAACGTCATCTTCCTACCACCCAATATGGCAGGGGCCATCACCAATCCGGATCTCATAGGGGTGCTGATTGAGCATCCGAATTCGATTTTCGTGATTGAGGATGCAGAGAACATTGTGGTGGACCGCAACACCGACGGCCACTCACCCGTGTCGGCGCTGCTCAACATCTCCGATGGCCTGCTGTCCGACTGCCTGAACATCCAAATCATTTGCTCCTTCAACACCGACATTTCGAAAGTGGACAGTGCGCTGATGCGGAAGGGGCGGCTGATAGCCAAGTATGAATTTAAGGAATTGGAGACCGCCAAGGCGCAGCGCCTGTCTGAAAAGCTGGCGAAGAACACGAGAATCTGCACGCCCATGACCCTATCCGACATCTACAATTGCGACGACATGGATTTCCAAAGTGGGGCCTGCAAGCCGCGGATTGGTTTTCGGGCGGGGGCGCCTGCGGGACGGTGAATGCAAAGGGATATGGTTTGATGTTCGGAATTTTGGAATGGACGCAGTGGCAATGCAGAGGTATAAATTGGCGTTGCACCTTGCGAACTAAAGCCGGAGGGAAAATAGTGGCAAGGGAATGGACCATCGAAAAGGATTGTGGCAATTTTTAAAATAGTTTTGTAATCATGTCTAAACGGGGCTTCATATCGCGTTATATGCTTATCGTCAAAAGGCTGAGGTCCAAACCTTACAGTTCTTTTGACGATTTGGCGCGATATATCGACAAGCAGGCTGGGCACTTGCAATTGCGCGACGACTCCCTGAATATGGGGTTTTCCCTACGCACCTTCCAGCGGGACGTGAAGGAAATAAGGGAGCTTTTCGGGCTCAATATCGAATATTCGAAGTCGAATAAAGGCTATTTCGTTGGAGAGGGCGGTGCGGGAAATATGGGTTTTCAAAGGATGCTGGAGGCATTCGACTTGTTCAATTCCCTGAATTTGTCGCACGACCTGGAATCCTATATCCTGCTCGAAAAACGTAGGCCGCAAGGCACCGAGCACCTGCATGGTTTGGTGCAGGCCATCAAAAACCGCCTGACCATCAAATTCGACTACCAAAAATTTTGGGAAGACCAACCCACCCATCGAACCGCCGAGCCGCTGGTACTGAAGGAGTTTAAGAACCGCTGGTACCTTATAGCCCTCGACGAAAAAGACGGTAAGGCGAAAACGTTCCCCTTGGACCGCCTTTCCAACCTTGAAGTCACGAAAGCCACGGTTGTAAAGCCCACACCCTTTGATGCAGAAGAAAGGTTTCGGTACAGCTTCGGCATCATCACTCCGGAAATTCAGGAGCCTGAGGAAATTATCTTGTCGTTCGACCCTATCCAAGGAAAATACCTGAAGTCGCTGCCCTTGCATGAAAGCCAAGAAATCTTGGTAGATGATGAAGACGAGCTCCGAATTAGGCTGTACCTGTGGGTGACCCACGACCTAGTCATGGAACTGCTATCGTATGGGGCCGAAGTGAAGGTGTTGCAACCCCTAAGTCTCGTAGAAATGGTGCGGAAGTCGTACCGGGATGCACTCGCGCAGTATGGACAAACGGATGGGTAAACCAAGTCATCACGCCCGCGAGCTAAAGCTGCGCCGCATTACGCCATTAGGATGTGACCCAAAGCGGTCGACGTGCGATACCTTCGGCATCGGTAAAAACATTCATGTTCGGGCATCGGCTATAAAAGTGTGATTCCTTCGGCATCGGTGGTGTAAGCCGGCCGCCCATCGGGCTCGCTATTGAAAAAGCCTGCGGCATTCCACCGCGCATACCAATTTTCCTCTGCCTCTTTATGCTGAAAATTCTTACTTAATTCCATAATATTCTGCAGACAAATATAAGGAGAGGAAGGGAGTTGGATGGAATTTTGTGGGTTGTGGAGGGAGCGGCCCACAAGGTTGGGTTGCAACTACAAGCACAACTCATGACATGGGAGTAGTTAAAGGTGAAATTCGGCGGCCCGGGAAATTGGGAGAAAGAAGGTTTATTGAAATACGGCGTTTCAAGAGTGAGTAACATAACAGCCGAAATATAAGGCTATGTTAACAACG
>CAIVHI010000364.1 GCA_903905685.1 uncultured Bacteroidota bacterium
ATTACATTGACCTGCTCCAACGCTGTCATGTAGGCATTCAGTTCCAACCACACATCCTTCTTTATCTTGTCGAACTGCACAAGTACCCGGTCAACATCCAACCCAGGATACTGAAATTTGGCTACCAACGCGGCACCGCGAATGAGGTTCGGTTTTTTTTGTGCTGCCCATACTGCCAACTCTTGGTGCAACGCCAAGAAATTGACCCTACCGATGAGCTCTTCTGCCCTATTCCGTGCAAAACCATCAGGTATGTTTTCCCAATACCCTTCCAGAAACGGCACTACCACTTGTCCGTAATGCAACAGCTTTGCCGCCACTACTTGGTACACTTCCGGCTCGGGGTCGTCCAACAATTGCAACAATGCCCTGATTTCACTACTTGCCTGCATAGTCTGCTATACTACTTAGCTGCCTTTTTCCGTACTCCTCCACCCTTGTTTGGAACTTTCTTGGGAGGATTTGCCTTGGCATCCTCCATAATGGCTTTTACTTCCTCAAGTGTCAAAGCCGCCGCGGTTTCCGTTTTTTCTTTCGGAATTTTGTAATTTTTCAAGCCTTGCTTGATATAGGGCCCATAAGGCCCTTTCAATATCCTGATTTTTTCCTTCTCGAATACTTTGATTTCACTCTCCTCCTTGGCCTTCCTCTTCTCCAGAATCAGTGCCTCCACCTCTGCTACATCAACCGTATAGGGGTCCATCTCTTTTTTGAGCGAATAGAACTGCGCATTGTGTTGGGCATACGGACCAAAACGCCCGATATTCACTACAATGTCGGTTCCCTCAAACGCTCCGAGGTTCCTCGGCAACCGAAACAATTCCAATGCATCTTCAAGAGAAATGGTTTCTATGCTTTGGTTGGCGCGGAGTTTCGAAAAACGTGGCTTTTCGTTTTCATCGGTGGTGAGACCAATCTGCACCATAGGCCCAAATCTCCCTAAACGCGCTACCACCGGCTTGCCGGTAACAGGCTCATCACCCAAAATGCGCTCGCCCTTCGCCCGAGTGGCGTTCTCGATGGTGTGCTCCACATTTTCATGAAACGGGAAATAAAAATCCCCAATCATTTTATTCCACACCTGCGTTCCGCCGGCTATTTGGTCAAATTCAGATTCTATTCGGGCAGTGAAGTCGTAGTCCATGACATCCTTGAAGTGCTCTTTCAAAAAATCAGTCACCACCATGCCCAAATCGGTGGGGAACAATTTGGATTTTTCGGCGCCATAGTTTTCGCTACTTGTGGCTTGTTTCACTTTGTCATCTTGCAAAGTCACCACCACAAAGTCGCGTTTCACGCCATCTTTATCTTTACGCTCCACATATCCGCGCTGTTGTACGGTGCTGATGGTGGGTGCATAAGTGGATGGGCGGCCGATGCCGAGTTCCTCCAACTTCTTCACCAACGAGGCTTCAGTGTAGCGGGGCAATGGGCGAGAAAAACGTTCGGTAGCCGTCATCTTGACAAAGTCGGGCACCTGCCCCACGGCCAAGGGCGGTAACACGTCGCCACCTTCTTCTTCGCCATCTTCATCGTCCCTGCTCTCCGTATATACTTTTAGGAAACCGTCGAATCGTACCACTTCACCGGTTGCGGTGAGTTGTTCGGGTAAGGTCGAAATATTGATTTTCGCTGTAGTACGCTCCAACCGGGCATCAGCCATTTGGCAGGCCATCGTCCGTTTCCATATCAACTCATATAGCCGCTGGGTATCGGCATCTCCGGTTGCCGTAACCGACATGTCGGTAGGCCTAATGGCTTCGTGGGCCTCTTGGGCCGACTCATTCTTATTCTTAAATACGCGTTGCTGATGATATTGAGGGCCGTAAAGCGAAGACACCGCCGAACGGATACCGTCGACTGCGGTTTCCGACAGGTTAACCGAGTCGGTACGCATGTAGGTGATATTTCCACTTTCATACAGCTTCTGGGCAATCAACATGGTTTTAGACACCCCATAACCAAGCTTGCGGCTGGCCTCCTGTTGCAAGGTTGAAGTTGTAAAGGGAGCCGATGGCGATTTCTTCGCGGGCTTTACTTGAACATCGGCAACTTTGTAGGATGCCCCTACGCATTTGGTCAAGAAATCGACTGCACCACCGGCGTCCTTGATTTTCTCCGGCCCAACTGCCTTGAAAACCACTCTTTTAGAATTTATGTCGGGTGCCATGAAGGAGGCCTCCACCCGGAAGCTGCTCACGGAATTAAACTTGATCACTTCACGCTCGCGCTCCACAATCAAACGTACGGCAACCGATTGTACGCGCCCTGCCGATAAGTTGTTGCGCATACTCATTTTGCGCCACAATACCGGCGAGAGCTCGAATCCCACCAACCTATCCAACACCCGCCGCGCTTGCTGGGCATTCACCAAGTTCATATCTACCGTGCGAGGATTGCCAACGGCTTTTTGAATGGCCGGTTTGGTGATTTCATGAAATACAATGCGCTTGGTGCTGGCCGGGTCCAAATCTAGCACTTCGCAAAGGTGCCAAGAAATGGCCTCCCCTTCACGGTCCTCATCCGTCGCCAACCAAACGTCCTGAGCTTTCTTGGAGAGTGCACGAAGCTCCTTCACTACCTTTTGTTTCTCCTCCGAGATGATGTATTTCGGGGTAAAACCATTTTTGATGTCAATACCCATGTCGTCTTTCTCCAAGTCACGGATGTGCCCGTAGCAGGATTTCACTTCGAAGTCTTCACCAAGTATTTTCTCGATAGTCTTGGCTTTCGCCGGAGATTCGACAATGAGTAAGTTTTTTGCCATTCGTAGCGTCAGATTTGTGTCATAAAATTGTAGTGCAGATGCAATAATAGAATTTTGTTTCGACAAACAAAAGAATAGAGAAATTGCTAAACCATAACTAGCTATTTCAAAAAAAAGGCCTTTCATGAATAAAACGCCCCTAAAAACTGCGTGCTCCAAAACATGCATTCGGAAAA
>CAIVHI010000365.1 GCA_903905685.1 uncultured Bacteroidota bacterium
TAACATTGAGGTAAAGCTACCGCCGTTCTTTTGCCCCTGAAATAAAAAACGCGCAAATGAACAAGACTATTACCAAAATCGGACTCTCGCTGTCGCTGGTGGCAGCAATGGGAGCCGCACATGCACAAGTGCAACCCGCTACAGACACTGTGGCAGAATTCAAACCTTCGGGTAAACTTTGGGGCTATGCCTTTGGCGACTATGCCTACAAGGGTGGTGCCGATGAAGCCGGTCGTGGTGGTTCCAACCAATACACCAAGGTGCCCGTCAACTCCAATGAATTCCAATTCCGCCGCATCTATTTGGGCTACAACTACGAAATCAGCCGCAAATTCGTGGCCGAATTCCTGTTGGCTTCTGAAGATGATTGGGCAAGCGGTAGCTTGGGTCAAACCATGGGTCAAACCAGTAATGGCGACATCCTTGCCAACAACAAATTTGCTCCTTACGTAAAGCTCGCCAACATTCGTTGGAGGAACTTGTGGAAGAACACCGACCTCGTTATCGGTCAGGCACCCACTCCCGCGTTCGCACAAGGCTCTGCCCTTGGTGAATATGCCAGGAATACGCAGACATCGGAAGAAGTGTGGGGCTACCGCTCCATTGAGCGCACCATAACCGATATCCGCCGCACACCTTCTTACGACTTCGGTGCGGCCCTCCAAGGCTGGTTTGATTCCAAAGGCAACTTCGGATATGATGTTATGGTAGGCAATGGTACGAGTGCCAAGCCTGATCGCGATGCCTACAAATGGCTCTACAGCGACGTATATGCCAAATTCTTCAACAAGAAACTCGTTATCGACCTGTATCAAGATTACGAAAAACTGGACTGGGGTGTTTATGTGAAAGGTTTGAACGGTCCACGTTATCATGACCGCAACATGACCAAGCTGTTTGTTGCCTACACCACTCCAAAATTGACCGTCGGTTATGAAGGTTTCATGAACACTATCTTGGGTGATGTTGCCGTTACAGGTATTGACAAGAACACTTACTACCGTACTTCAAAAGCAATGGGCAACTCCATTTATGTTAAGGGTGCCATCAAGAAAGACAAGTTGAATTTCTTCGCCCGTTACGACAACTACGATCCTTCAGGCAACCTCAGCAACATCGTTAGCGATGCCAACGTTAAGACCTATGCCGCATCAACCGCTACTTACGAGCCAACCACAAAGGAAAGCTTCGTAACTTATGGCTTGGACTTTACGCCTACCAAGAAAGTACACATCATGCCGAACATCTGGATGAACACTTACACCAGTGCATTGAGCGCAACCGGTAAAAATGCGGCAGGTACATCCTACTCTTCCATGAACACCGCAAACGTTGTGGGCGTTAATGGTACAGACGTTGTTTACCGTTTGACCTTCTACTATATTTACGGCAAATAATTACAGACCTTAACACAGGCTATTGAATAAAATTATCCCAACCCCATAAAGGTTGGGATAATTTGAATAAAAAAGGTTCAAAAAAAATTAAAAATAAAATAACATGAAATCGTTGAAGTTTTTGGTAGTGGCAGGTGTAATGTTGGCTTTCGCAACCCCTGTAATGTTTGTAGGATGCAAGGGCGGCGCAAGCAAGGCCGACAGCACATCGGGCGACGACAACACCATCCTCGGTGCAGGGGCCACGTTCCCCAATCCATTGTACTCCAAAATGTTTTCGGAGTACAACAAGTCTACAGGATTGAAGGTCAACTATCAATCCATTGGTTCAGGTGGCGGTATCCAACAGTTGACCAGCAGGACGGTTGACTTTGGAGCGTCTGATGCGCCCCTTAACGGCAAGCAGGACTCGGCTCTTTCGGCTCCCGCCATCCACATCCCCATTACGGCAGGTGCTGTAGTATTGAGCTACAACCTTCCCGAATTGAAAGACACCTTGCAACTCACTCCCGACGTGTTGGCAAAAATATTCTTGGGTGAAATCAAGAAATGGAATGACCCCAAAATTGCTGCAATAAACAAAGGCGTAAAGTTGCCTTCTACCGACATTCTGGTGGCTCACCGTTCCGATGGCAGCGGTACCTCAAACATCTTCACCACCTACTTGGATAAGGTGAGCGAAGATTGGCACGCCAAAGTAGGCAAGGGTTCTTCGGTAAACTGGCCCGTAGGCTTGGGAGGCAAGGGCAACGAAGGTGTTGCAGGCTCCATCAAGCAGACTCCCGGTGCCATCGGCTACGTAGAATTGGCTTATGCCGTACAAAACAACATGACTTTTGCCAAAATGCAGAACAAGGCCGGCAATTTCATTACGCCGAGCATTGCGAGCATTACTGCTGCAGCAAACATCGAAATCCCTGCCGATGCAAAAGTATCGCTCACCAATACCGACGCTGCCGCGGGATACCCTATCTCCGGTCTTACTTGGATATTGGTTTACAAAGAGCAAAAATACGGCACCCGTTCTGCCGAAAAAGTTACCAAGATGCTGAAACTCATTCAATGGATGGTACACGAAGGCCAGCAATATTGCGCCCCCCTCAACTATGCACCATTGTCTGACAATGCGGCGAAAGTGGCTGACGCCCAATTGAAGGCAGTGACTTTCGACGGGAAACCCGTATTGCAATAATCTACATCGGCAAACGAATTGAAATGAAATTTGCGACTTACCCGTAGCTTCGTCCTTGGAGATACGGGTAAGTTGTTCCTAAAAAACCAAGAACTCATGGAGACCCCATCAGGAAACAAGGGAAATCGGTTAAAGCGGTCGCAACGGCACATCAAGTTCGAGAGCTTCTTCCGCAGGCTGTTGTCGGTTGTAGGCCTTTCTATGATTGTACTGGTCATCGGCATCATGATTACGTTGGTGGTGCAGTCCATACCCTCTTTGAAGGCTAGTGGTGCAGGTTACCTTTGGGGTAAAACCTGGGATCCCGTTGCCGATGTTTATGGCGCTTATCCATTCCTTCTAGGGACTTTGCTCACATCATTTCTTGCCTTGCTCATTTCTATCCCCTTCTCCTTCGGTGTGGCCGTGGTTTTGGGCGAATACTACCCAAAAGGTTGGCTTCCCGATTTGCTGAAAAACACGGTTGAGTTGATTGCTGCGGTACCCTCGGTCATTTATGGGTTTTGGGGCTTGGCGGTACTCGTACCCATGGTTAGGACCATTGAGGTGAAATTGGGATATGAGCCCATAGGTATGGGCATTTTTTCCTCGTCGCTCATTTTGGCAGTCATGGTCATTCCCTATGCGGCCACATTGGGCCGGTCGCTCATTCAAATGGTTCCGTCCATGTTGAAGGAGGCAGCCTACTCCCTTGGCGCCACGCGTTGGGAAGTGGTAAAGAGCGTCATTTTTCCTTACACCCGTTCCGGCTTGTTTGCGGGCGTATTGTTGTCGCTCGGTCGTGCACTGGGCGAGACTATGGCGGTTACCATGGTTATCGGTAATACGAGCCTGATTCCCAAGAACATATTTTCTCCCGGCAACACCATGGCGTCGGTCATAGCCAATGAATTTACGGAGGCCGACCATCCTGTGTACCTTTCTGCACTCATCGAATTGGGCTTGGTGCTTTTTTTAGTTACCGTGGTCATCAATATGGCTGGTAAAAAATTGATTTCAGGTTTTACGAACGAATAAAATCATGAAGGACATCCACATCAAATTCCGCATCGGCAAGAGCATCTTTTTTCAGGCTTTTGCCATATTGCTTTCCGTATCGTGCGTCATTCCGTTGGTCGCCATCCTGCTCTATATTTTGGATGCCGGTTTCAAAACCATCCGCACCAACGGATTCCAGTTTCTTACCAATCTGCCCAAGCCGGTAGGCGAGGCTGGAGGGGGCATTGCCAATGCACTCTTGGGCAGCATCATTATCATTACGGTTGCCTCGGTGGTAGCCATCCCGTTCGGTATCCTTTGCGGCATCTACCTTAGCGAGAACCGCAAAAGCAGATGGGCCTACTGGAGCCGCCTATGTGTGGATATCCTGCAAGGCGTACCCTCCATCGTGATCGGCATTGTGGCCTATTTCTGGCTGGTGAAGCCGTTTGGTGGGTTTTCTGCATTTTCGGGTAGTATGGCATTGGCCATCATGATGTTGCCAATAGTTATCCGCTCCACAGAGGAGACTTTGAAACTCCTCCCCGACAGTTTGCGCGAAGCAGCCTATGCCCTTGGCATGCCGTTCCACCGCGTCATCCTGAAAGTGATTGTGCCTTGCGGCATCAGCGGCATCTTGTCGGGCGTCATGCTGTCCGTGGCTAGGATTGCGGGCGAGACAGCCCCGCTGTTGTTCACCGCATTCGGTAATCCCTATGTGTCTATGAGGCTCGACAAACCCATGCAGAGTATGCCTCTGCTCATCTTCAACTACGCCACGAGCCCCTACAACGATTGGCACGACTTGGCTTGGGGGGCATCGCTGGTACTGTTGGTTTGGGTATTGCTATTAAACATATTAACTAAGATAATCGCTCGGAGATGGAAAGTGCAATTTTAAGGTCGGTGAACTACAATGCCTATTTTGGCGACAACCACGTGTGCAAGGATGTCAATATCAGCATCCCCAAAAACGAAGTAGTGGCCGTAATGGGGCCTTCAGGCTGTGGAAAAACGACCTTTTTGAGGGGAATCAACCGCATGCACGAGTTGATTCCGAATGCCACGGCCAAAGGCCAGATATTTTTGAACGATGAGGACGTTATGGAAATGCACCCCATTTTTGTTCGTCTCAAAATAGGCATGGTGTTCCAACGCCCCAACCCTTTCCCCAACCTGTCTATTTACGACAATGTAATAGCGGGTTACAAGCTCAACGGCATCAAGCTGCCGAAGGCGGAACGAGATCGAATTGTTGAACATTCACTTACTCGGGTTGCCCTTTGGAAAGAGGTGAAAGACTCCTTGAACAAGAAAGGCTCGTTCCTCAGCGGTGGGCAGCAACAACGTTTGTGCATTGCCCGCGCGGTGGCTATGGAGCCCGAAGTATTACTGTTTGACGAGCCGACTTCTGCCCTCGACCCCATCTCGACGTCTACCGTTGAAGAACTGTTTCACGAACTGAAGAAGAATTATACCCTCATCATCGTTACCCACAACATGCAACAGGCTGCACGAGTCAGCGATCGGACCGCGTTCTTCTACATGGGTGAGTTGGTGGAATTCGATGATACGAAGCAGATGTTCACCAATCCCAGAGACGTAAGGACCCAAAACTACATTACGGGCCGATTTAGTTGATGCGCATTTTTTTGGGAAATGTGGCAAACGATTCATAACTTAGTACGGAAATATAGATAATATGACACAGTTGGAAACGGAAATCCTGGCACTCAAAACCGAGGTGCTGAGTATGTGGAACCTCGTGGAAAGCCAAATGCAGAAGGTGCGCACCGCCATGGTGCGTTTCGATAGGGATTTGGCGCGCGAGGTAGCATTGAAGGAAAAGCGCGTCAATGCTTTCGAATTGAAGATAGACCGCGACTGTGAAAACATGTTCGCCCTATACTGCCCGGTAGCCATCGATTTGCGCTTTCTGCTGGCAGCATTGAAAATCAACACCAATCTGGAACGCATCGGCGATATTGCCGAGGGTATAGCCCGCTATATCATTGAGTCGGAAGCGGAATTCGACCAAAGGGTGATAGAGGTGACCCACCTCCTGTCCATGTTCGACGAAGCCATCAACATCCTTTCGGACACTAGGCTTGCGTTTGAAAGTGAAGACACCTCATTGGCTCGCAGCATCTTCAAGCGCGATGAGGTGCTGGACACTATCAATCGCACCGCGATCGACAAAATTGAGGAGGTGGTCAAAAAAGAGAATGCATCGCTGCGCGACGCGCTCTATGTGCTGTCCATTGTTCGGAAACTGGAGCGTGTGGGCGACCAAACCAAGAACATCGCCGAAGAAATCATCTTCTACGTGGAAGCCAAAGTGCTGA
>CAIVHI010000366.1 GCA_903905685.1 uncultured Bacteroidota bacterium
ATACAGGTGACAAAATCCCCTGATTTTCTGCATGCCGTAGAGTTGCCCTGCGCGCTCCTCGAAACGACGGAGCAACAACATCAACTCATACCAATATAAATAATTTTCTTTACCGAAAGGTGACTGCACTATTGTGTAATTTTGCGCGAATTTATAGAAACTTTTCTTTACAATACCGATTTGGCCCAATTAAAGAATATAACGCTGTTCCAATTCAGGAATTATGGCTCCTCAAGCTTCCGGTTCGACTCCAAAATAAGCTGCATAACGGGGGCCAACGGTGCCGGAAAAACCAACCTTTTGGATGCAGCCTACTACTTATGCTACACGAAAAGCTACTTTACATCCTCTCAGGCAGACTGCGCTCAGTTTGGCACCGACGCATTTAGGGTGTTCGGGAATTTCAACAAGGCCGATAAACAAGAAAACATCGATTGCAAGTGGCGCAACGGCAAGAAGGAAGTGGTAGCCGATGGACTGGAATACGAAAAGATTCCCGACCACATTGGCAAGTATCCGGCAGTGATGGTGGCACCCGATGACGTGGAAATCATCATCGGCGGTAGCGAGTTGCGCCGCAAATGGGTGGACAGCATTTTGGGCCAGACCGATAAGGCCTACTTGGAGCGCTTGATGAACTACAAGGCCGTGCTCCAACGCCGAAATGCCCTCTTGAAACAGGCTGCGGCCGGCCGCGCCGGTGAATTGACGATGCTCGACTATTTCGATACCCGTCTTGCCGACGATGCCACGTACTTATACGAACGCCGTAAAACGTTCGTTTCCAACTTTGAAGCCGTATTGACCACCTATTACCGCATGATAGCCGGAACGGGTGAAGAAGTAGGCGTCAAGTATGCGTCTCAACTACACCGCGATACCCATGCCTCCCTGCTGGCGGCAAACCGTGATTGGGATATGGCATCCGGAAGAACGAATACCGGCATCCATAAAGATGATGCCGAATTTTATATTAATGGCGTCGCCCTGAAAACCTTTGGCTCTCAAGGGCAGAAGAAGAGCTTCCTGTTTGCCCTTAAGCTGGGGCAATACTTTTTTCTAAGGGAAAAACTGGAAACGGTCCCGATACTGTTGCTGGACGATGTATTTGAAAAATTAGACCAAACGAGGACCGATGCCCTACTCGACATTATAAAAAAGCCGGATTTTGGCCAAGTGATACTGACCGACACCCACGCAGACCGCGTAAAAGCTGCGTTTTTAGGGTGGCAGGACGTTCAATACCTGCCAATTTGATGCCGAGCACTCCCCCGTTGCCGGTGCCTTAGAGAGCGGCAAAAAAACATTACATTTGCACTCCTTTGACTGAAACAGTATGGATCAACACAACGAATTGAACCCTTCGGAAAATTCGTCCGAACAAAACGACAAAATAATCAATATCAATATCGAAGAGCAGATGAAGACTGCATATATCGATTATTCGATGTCGGTTATCGTAGGCCGGGCACTGCCCGACGTGCGCGACGGACTAAAACCCGTTCACCGCAGGGTGTTGTTTGCCATGAACGAATTGGGCAACACCTTCAACAAACCCCACAAAAAGAGTGCCCGCGTGGTGGGTGAAGTATTGGGTAAGTATCACCCCCATGGCGACGTATCGGTATATGATGCCATCGTGCGAATGGCTCAACCTTGGAGCATGCGCTACATGATGGTGGACGGACAAGGTAACTTCGGTAGCCAGGATGGAGACAATCCGGCGGCCATGCGTTATACCGAAATCAGGATGCAGAAGTTGGGCGAAGCCATGATTGAGGACATCGACAAAGAGACGGTGGATTTCACCCTCAACTTCGACGACACCCTGCAAGAACCCACCGTGCTCCCCACCCGTATTCCACAACTGCTCGTGAATGGGTCTTCGGGCATTGCGGTAGGTATGGCCACCAATATGATGCCGCACAACCTGACCGAAGTCATCAATGGTTGTTTGGCATATATTGACAATCGCGAAATTACTATCGACGAGCTCATGAAGCACGTCAAAGCCCCCGATTTCCCAACGGGCGGCATTATATATGGTATCGACGGCATCAAGCAGGGCTTCCACACCGGTCGCGGCCGTGTGGTATTGCGGGGCAAGGTTACTATCGAGACGGCCAAATCGGGCAAGGAAACCATCGTCATCACCGATGTACCCTACCAAGTGAGCCGAGATACGCTGACTGCTAAAATCGGATACCTGGTCAACAACAAAATCATTGAAGGCATCACCCACGTTGCAAACGAATCCAATAAGGAAGGTACGCGTATCGTTATAGAGCTGCGTAAGGATGTGGTGGCACAAGTCATCATCAATCAACTCTACAAATTCAGCGAGCTCCAAACCTCCTACGGCATCAACAATGTTGCGCTCGTAAATGGCAGGCCAAGAACGCTGAACCTGAAAGACCTTATTAGCGAATTCATCGCCTTCCGTCACGAAATCGTGGTGCGCCGCACCCGTTACGAATTGCGCGAAGCACGCAAGCGTGCCCACATTTTGGAAGGCTACCTCATTGCGCTCGACCACCTCGATGAAGTCATTGCGCTCATTCGCGCGTCGTCCACGCCCGATATCGCCAAAGAGGGATTGATAACCCAATTCGGCATGACCGAAATACAGGCCAAGGCCGTTTTGGAATTGCGCTTGCAAAGGCTCACGGGCATGGAGCGCGACAAGATTCGCGAGGAACATGCGGAACTTATGGCATTGATCAATAAGCTTGAAGAAATCCTAGCCAATGAAGGTCTCCGATTCCAAATCATTAAGGACGAACTGACCGAGGTACAGAAGAAATTTGGTGACGAACGCAAGACCGAAATCCTATACATGGCCGACGAGATGAGCATTGAAGACCTCATCG
>CAIVHI010000367.1 GCA_903905685.1 uncultured Bacteroidota bacterium
TCAAAAACTGCAAGTGATGTAAGCCCATATTTAGCGTGGCTAAAGGAAAAAGCGACCCCGTTCGCCACATACACTCTTCCATCGATAAAATATCCCGGATATTACGAACTGACGAACGCCCAATTGTGCGGACAAACAAACCCTTCCCCGTACAATGGAAAACTAGTTGTGTTAGTGGATTTAAATACGTCGTACCGCTCCGAAACCAATGCAATGATGTTGGCGACAGTCTCTAGGGCAAAGATAATCGGTGAACCAACGGCCGGCACCAACGGAATCGGATCAATGTTGATACTGCCCGGCGGACTAAAAACATCAATTACAACGGTAGGCATCCAATACCCTGACAGCACAGAAATTCATGGTTGCGGCATCAAAATAGACAGCATTATGCATCCAACCATCCAAGGTATTCGCGAAGGAAGAGACGAGCTATTGGAGGCTGCTATAAAAATTTTGAATAAGTAGCAAAAACACGCCTTGTCGATGCCGATTTACGCCCAGCTTACCGTCCCTAAAGTCATATTGCCGTAGCAGTCTTCCAAAGTATAACCGTAATTGAAAGGCTCGACGGTGCCGTATGAAAGGGTGGGCAAAATCAGTATCTGCCCCACATATGGCCCCGACCCACTGCAATCCAAAACAATCTCGCCATACAACGTCACCGTTTCCGCCAAATCGTTCTGCCAATAGACCACCGACCAATAGTTGCGTCCCACAATGCAGGTAGGGAAGGTGAATTTCAAATAAAAATGGGGGCCTATCTTTACGATGGCTACGGATGTTGGGATAGCGGGGCCTGATCCGTATGAGAAAGGCAAGGGGTAGGCGGTGGTAGCAGGGTTTTTGCAATAATCTGGCTCATAACGAACATTCGTCACCCCCACGGTCGCCGCTCCGTTTTGTGCAATAAGGAACAGGCATGTAGGTGTGGAAAATGTAAATGCCGTAAGTGTAGAAGCGTTCAATGCCGTGCCTACTTGTTGGAAGACGTAGTATTCGCTACCGTAAAGGGGCTGAACGAGGGAGTAGATGCCCACATTGAGTTGCGTGGGGTCTGTGCCATATTGGTTGGCAAAGGCCATGTGGCTCCCGTTGTCGCTCACTGCAATATTGGCAACTCCCGGTACTTGTTGGTTGACGGTGATACCGCCGGTGGTCAAAGAGATGGTACCCGACAAAATTTTCAAATTCCAATGATGAAGCGTGGTTTCTTCCAAACAACAGATGAAGTTGGTGCCGGCACGTTGCCCGGTAAAATAAACGCGGGTGACGCCGCCGGTGTAGGAAACCGCCAAGTTGATGGTAATGAGGCCGTAGGCAGTCAGGAGGTCGGAAAACATGCCACTACCTACATAATTGTAATTTAAAGGGGTGGCCACAATCTCGAAATAGTGAAGGCCACCATCGGTACCGATGTAGTACAGCCGGTCGTAGGATGCACTTTTGGAATAGGCCAAACCGGCTACCGGCGTAACTCCTGCCCCTGCCAAATCGGCCAACGAACTTATCACTACATTGAACGACGCCCCGACTAGGTGCAGACAGTAAATTCCCACCGGGGTGCCAAATCCCCCGATACAATAGCCCACATCGTTGGAGATAAACAGGAGGTCGCTTTCGGCAAAAAATCCGGCCGGCCAGTCCAGGTTAGTCACCAGATGTATATAGTAATAATCCCACAGGTTGGCCGTATTCAATTCAAACCCATAGAGGTGTCCATCTATGCCGATATACCCAATCCGGGTTCCTGAGGGATTGGAGGCAAGGGTGCCCCTGACGGCCTGTACCTGATAGGTGTGGCTCTCGCCGAAAAAAATTTCTGCCGAATAGGTGGGGCTGACGGTGAGCCAGCAACCGCCCTCGGCGGTGTCGGTCACCTTGACGTAGCCATGAATGTAACCATCTGTGGCTATGAAGAAAATGAGGCTGTTGCCAACATGTAGGGAAGCCGATGACGGTGGCGTGTCTAATGGTCTGTTAGATACGTTTTCGAAGGTGAAGTCATGCGCCACCCAAGCTGTGGGCGTGGCGTTGGGGCCGTTCCATAAATTGTTGAAGGTACTGAAAAGCGTGGGGAAGCCATTGTAATAAACCATATTTGGGGCGGCTCCTGTGGCAATTGGGGGATAGGTGATCAACCGGCCCGGTAGGGCGAAGTGCCCGGGGTTGTTACCTGTACGGTAACCTGAATGGTACTGCCGGATGA
>CAIVHI010000368.1 GCA_903905685.1 uncultured Bacteroidota bacterium
ATCACTGTAATTAAATTCAATTAGCCGAATACCATGCTTTGGTAAAACATCCCTGCGGCGTTGATCGTAAAGCCTGCGTTGCTCGCCACGAGATGTACCGCTTACTGTTTGTCTACGGTCGAAGATGGCAACGGTTTCAGTGTGTTGCTTTTCCCCGTATTCTACTACAAGGCTGAGCGAGGGATACCAGGCATCTACAGGCAGTGGTGTGTTGGCATCGCCTAATAGAAACAGGAACCGATGCTGCCTGATAGCTTTAATTCCCAGCACCTCATCGCAGAGGTCTATTATGAATGCATCATCCTTGTCTTTGGGTACAGACGTTCTTGCGGCCTTATCTCGCAGGCTGTTGACGGGAGCTGCATTCACGGTCATATCCGCCACTTTACTGCTGCCTGTTCCTTCAATTTCTACAACGCTCATAAAGTCATGCTCCGTATATCCACCACCTATACCAAAATCAGAAGCATAGAAACCAATCTTCCTGATCTTATCGCGCAGCCGTTTTTGCTCCGGCTGGGCAGCTACTACCTTTTTCCTTACCAGGGCTATGACCTCATCTGCCTCCTGTCTGGTGAATACTGCTTTTCCGTTCATTGTATAGTGGTTATCAGGTTTATTTAGCTACTACCCCTGCCAGTTCCATCTCCTCCACATCTATCTCACCGCTCATTAAACGTGGCAGGAGTATGTCATTCAATGAATGGGGCAACCATCCAAGTATTTCGTTTCAATTTCAAACTTACACAATTTTTTCACTCATAGTCAAATATAATCAACGATAGCATCATATCCATTCCTAACAATATTCCCCACCACTTCTGCAACCACCTCATCCCCCTTCCGAAAGGCTTCCTCAAACGGCAAACTGCCAAATTGCTCACGCAATTTGTCGTTGGAGAGGACTACAATGTGGTTGGTGTGTTGCCGTAATGCTTGAAGGCTGAGGAGGGCGGCTTCTTGGCGGGCTTTTTCGTAAGCAAAGGGCATGAATACGATGGCGGCGAAGGGTACTCCCCCGTCTTGGCACAGCTTCGCGATTGCGGGTGTGCCTTGGCTGCCGGTGGTACCGTCCAATCCGGCTACAAGTATTACTCCCGCGGTTCCATCGCCCATGTATTCCCGCGCGGAGGCCACCTGCGCCATGTCGGTAAGGCAGGCAAACTCCACTCCATCCACCTTATTGTTTTCCAAGTAGTCTACAGTGTTTCTACCTGCATGACCCACGCCTATTACTTTGATATTAGCCATTGTTTCTTGGTTTTCAGCAAAAGTACATGTGGGCTACGCCAAACTGTGTCGCCGCAATTTGGGGCGCGAAAAAAAACTTGTTTCGGTTATGCAGCCACACCGGGGCCTTCCACTTGAATGATCGTGTTGGTGAGACGTGCCTTCAACGTCGAAAACCCGCTGCCCACGCCCGCAGGCGGGTACACCGCTGGGTGCAGCTGGATGCGTTACCCCGTTCAGTTCGGCCACCAAGGGTTCCAAGTTTGCCGGCGCACAGTGCGGCATCCATCGGCATTGCACCAACCCCGGTCTGACGTCCCACATCAACACCATGCCGTTGCAACATCAACCCCATGTTGTCGCAACATCAACCCTACAACGATGTGCCGCTTAAGGGGAGGGGATTAAAGGGGAATGAAATTAAGCAAATTTCAAGTGGAGGGGGAGTGGAGGCGCTGCGCGGGCGCACGCCCACACGCGGGGCGGTTGGCTTTTTTTTAGGGGAAGCCTCCGGCGGCTGCTTTTTTTAATTTTTTTTTTAACGGGTGTCGGCAGGCCAAGGATGGCTGTTTGCGGGCGGGCCGCGTGTTTGGACAGCTCTCGCGGGGCCTGGCGGGGTGCCGTTTTTCGGTGGGCGGCATCGCCACCCGTTCTCAGCGCAACCGGTTCGAAATTCCTTATTCGCCTGCAAACCAACATCAAGTTTTCAACAATTTAAAATTTGTTGATTCGATGAAAAAATATCTTTGTAAAATTTGGTTTTGGGCATTGGGGCACCTTACATTTGCGTCGCAACGCCGGCCCCTATGGGCACTGCCGGGTGCAGGCGCCCGATGGTGGGCATTGCCGGGACAAAGGGGCCCAAGTGCGGCCGTAGTGCCGCAGCCATGCCGTAGCGGCAAGGCAGGCGAAACGCCGGCAAGGAAATGGAAGAAGGGCGGCAAGCCCGCAGCGTGAGGGCAGATATTCTCCAAACAACTATAAACCAACCAGATATGGCAAGAATGAGGTGCATAAAGCCTTCCTTTTGGGAAGACGACAAAGTGGCGGAGTTGTCGATGCAGGCCAAACTGGTCTTCATCGGACTGTGGAATTTTGCCGACGATTTGGGCACGGTGTCGGGCAACCACACCTTTTTGCGGAACCGGATGTTGCCCTATGCCGATATCTCCGCTGCCGAATTTTCGGGCTGGATGGCCGAAATCGTGACGCATGGCCTCGCCGGAGTTTTCTGCTACAAGGGCGTGGAATACATGTACATATCGGGTTTTGCCAAGCACCAGACCATCAACACGCCCAATTATACCGACCTCCTGGTGCCCCCCAAGGCAAGTCCGCTCTATGCCCAATGGCTGGCCAAGGGTGCGAGGGCACGTCAGGGTGCTGCGGGCAAGCAGTCGGCCACCGGCGTATTTGGTGCCGAGCCCGATGTGGTGGAAGTGCGCTTCGAGCCGCAGCCTAACACCCCCGATGCACCTGTGCCGCCCGCCGATGGTGGGGTTCTGCCGCCACCGCCCGTGCAGCGTATGGGCCGCCCAGGGCCACAACCACCGACGCAGGAGGCACCCGGGCGCACCACAATGGCACAATCGGTACCGAAGCAACCGGCGGTATTGTTTCGGGAGTGCCGCTATGCCGACTTTGCGGTTTTTGAGGCCGAGTTGGCCAAAGACCCCGGATATGCCGAATTCGACATGAAATTCTATTACGACCGACTGCTGAACTGGAGCGACCAGGGTCATGCACGTGCCAACTGGATTGCCTTGGCCAAGGCGTTCATGGCGGGCGACGAGCGCGACGGCAATGCAGCCAAGAAAAACAAAGCAAACGACAAGCGACATGGCACAATCAACGGAAAACCACATGGAAAATCCCAAAGACCTACCCACATTGCTTCGGGAGACCTACTCAGACCGGGAGCTGACTTTTGGGACAACTGACGAAGACAAAAGCTGGACGGCGACCGAACTGACCGGCTCGGAAACGGAAGACGCGCTGAATGCGGCCAGGCGCGAGAAATACTACCGCGAAAAACAGCGCAACGAATTCAGGATGGAGCGCGAGCGGGTGGAAGCACTGAATGCCCCCTGGCCTGCCGAAATCATGCTGGAATATGTGCGGTTCAGGGCCATGCGTTTCGGGTTCAGCAGGAATTATGCGGAGGGCGACGTTTTGGGTAAGGACGGACGGCGGGTGTTTCGGCTGGATGCCGCCAACTCGGCCATCTACCACATCCTGAGCCTCTATTTCACCAACGACCCCGCCTTCGAGCAACTGCAACTGCCCGGTGCCGACTGCAAGGCCGCAGGCTGGAAGCTGAACCGCGGTTTGCTGGTGTGCGGGGCCATAGGGTGCGGCAAAACCAAGATGATGCAGCTCTTCGCCGTCAACAAAAAACAGAACTACGAAGTATTGAGTGCCACCGAAATGGCCAACCAGTATACCACCAAGGGCGAATACGCGGGCGCCAAAATCATAGAGCAATTCACGGGCCAGCACCGCCCCATACAGGTGCTGCACGAGGGCAACCTGTGGCAGGGCAGCCTCGGCCTCTGCATAGACGACATTGGCACGGAAGAAGACAAAGTGTTTTATGGCAACAAAAGCAATGTGGTGGCCGAGATTTTGGCGGCGCGATACGGCAACGGCAATTTGCCTTGGCATATGACCCACGCCACCACCAACCTCAACTTGCGCGGCCTCACGGAGCGGTATGGCGAGCGGCTGGTGAGCCGCATGAAGGAGATGTGGAACGTGATACAACTGCCCGGCGAAGACCGCCGCCATGCCTGATGCCGCCCCCACCTGCACCCGGACCCGAAAACCCGCCGGAAGCAGTACCGTCTCTTTGGCCATGCCCCCCGGATGTTCAGCATCGCCGGGGGGCATGGCCGTTTTAGTGTTGTGCCGCCAAAATTCGGCGGGTTGGCACCGGTGCAGAAAACGGCGGGGAATGTAGGATAGGGGCATCCCCGCCTATGCATCATCTATCGGCCAACTAACAACGTATTGGCAACCTAAATTCTTTGGACGCGTTGAAGGTCAATGGCAAATTCCCGATACAAACCCGACAATATCATCAACTGTTCGTAATCATGCACCTTAAACGGTTTATATAAACCATCGCCTATTTCGCGCTGCCGCTTTGGCTTGCCCGAAGGCAACCTTCTCGACTTGGCATTTTCAAAATCGAAAAAATCGGTAATCCGAAGGGTCTTGCAAATCTGTGCTTTCAGCAAAAGTTCAAAAACATAGCCGCCCAAGTAATATGCATCATCGTAGAAACCGGTTTCACAAAACAACTCGGCAACACGCAATTTGTGGTCTGCCAGGGCCATTATCTCCAGTTCCGTCTTCACCATCCCCAATTTCTACAAAAATAAGGAATCCTACAATAATTGGAAACACCCATGTTTGCCTACGCCAAACCGTGTCGCGGCAATTTGGGCGGAAACCGCCTATACATCATCTATCCGCCAACCTCATGCTCACAGCCACTTTCAGCGATAGGCCGTTGCCGGGTTCGTCATTCAGTGGGGCGGCAATTTTGTTGAGGGGGATGTAGTCAACGGCGCCGGTAACCTTGGTGCCGTTGCCATATACGTCCATATTGCGGAGAATGGAATAATAAGCTGTTGCCCGCAGGGCGATGGTATTGGTGACGTAGTGTTCGTAAAACAACCCGGGTTGGGCATAGTTGTAAAGCAGGTAGCGCCCTTGCTGCGTAAGGCGGAAACTGGTGTAACCGCCCGATGCGTAATGCAGCCCGCAGTTGCTTTTGCCACTCACTTTGTAGGCCACCGTAGCAT
>CAIVHI010000369.1 GCA_903905685.1 uncultured Bacteroidota bacterium
GATTGGATACCGCCCTTTATGCGGTCTCCAACAGTTGCGGCAGCGATACCGCGAGATTTGCCTTCTCCATAAACCCACTGCCCTTTGCAGGTGCCATAACAGGTGCCGCGCAGGTGTGCATGGGGAGTGTTTTGATGCTCAACGACACCGCCTCGGGTGGTACCTGGAGCATGACCAACGGCGACGCTACGATAGTTGCAGGGACGGCCACTCCCGTAATGGTGGGATTGGATACCGCCCTTTATGCGGTCTCCAACAGTTGCGGCAGCGATACCGCGAGATTTACATTCTCCATAAACCCACTGCCTGCCACTCCTGTCATTTCAACGTTCCTGTTGAACTCGGTTTGTACAGGTACGCTGTATCAGAATTTTGGTGCGACGGTTCCGCCCGCTGTGGGCAATACCTACGTTTGGAGTGCCGTGAACGCTACCGTTTGGGCTACAAGCCCGAATGGGCAATTTGCAATCGTCAGCTTCCCCAACGCCGGTAATGCAGAAGTGATGCTGACGGATAAGGTAGCGACTACTGGATGCAGTAGTCTGGCAATCGACACGGTGGCCGTAAGTGGAGCCATTGCACAAACACCAACCGTGCTCTACTTCCAGTTCCATTTTGTTTGTTTGCCCGCCGATGAAGACTCCTACCAATGGGGCTATGACGATGCGGTGACGTTTCAGTCTACCGAACTCGTAGGGGAAATCAACCAGGACTACCTCAATACGAATCCCGATGCCGGCAAGAACTATTGGGTGCGCACCACCAAGGGTGGCTGTTCCCAGAAAACCTATCTGTCGGTTCCTACTGCCATTGGAAGTGTGAATGCCGCTTTGGCAACCGTAAACCTGTATCCGAATCCGGCCGATGGAATGGTGAAAGTCGTGGTGAGTAGTTTTTCAGGCTCCGAGATACAATTGGAAATTGTGGATATGGTAGGACAAACCGTGGCAGCGCAGCTTACAGTGCGTCATTGTTCCAGCTTCGACGTATCAGGTTTCCCAATAGGCAACTACATCTTGAATTGTTACAGCGACGGTCTTAAAGTTGCTGTGGCGCGGTTCATCAAACAATAAACAGGCGGTGCTGCATCTTGTTGATGCAGCACCTTTCCCAATAATCAAAATTTTCAAAATACGTTCTAAATTCAACAAAAATGAAAAAATCATTATTCACATTATTCGCCGTAACCGCCGGTTTCACCCTTGTGGCACAGCAATCCGGTTACATGGACGATGCCCAACTGTCTCGCTGGGTGATAGATGGCGATTTGCTGGGCGGTTTGTCCAACCAAAAATATACAGTGCCCAACTCTGCGGGCAATTATTTGAACTCCGTGAATGCGGCCCCCGGCAATTTGGGCTTTACCAAGGGCTTGGCGGCAGGTGCAGATGGCCAGGTAGGCTTCTTCTTCGGCAAACGGCGCCATATCGGGGTGGGTACAGGGCTTCTGTTCCTGCGCCAACAAGGCGATGCAATGCTTAGCAATTACCATATGGAGTTTCAGGCTACCGACTTCAATGGCAGCCTTTATAGGGAGGTGGTTACGGGCAGCAACATTAAAGAAAACCTGACCATCACCAACATCAACATTCCCCTGCTGCTGAAATACAAAAACCGGCTGTCGAAGCGCTGGGGAGTGGCAGCCGATGCCGGATTGCTCTACAACCTGCAAATGCAGAACGCCTACACCACCCATGCCGATTTCGACTATGAAGCGGTTTACCACTTTGGGGTATCGGGCGATGGCACCAAGGTGCCTCTGTACGACAATGCGGTAGTACCGTCCTCAGGCGACTGGATGATTACCAAGGCTGAATTTCTACGCAACAACCCCTCGGGCAATATGACCGACTATTTCAATGCCAAAAGTGCACTGGGCTATAACGTAGGCTTGAACCGCACCCCAACCAACACCAACGGCACGGTAGACTATCCGCAGGGCAACATTGGGCTCTTGGTGCGCCCATCGGTCAACTACTTCCTATCTGACCATGTAGCCCTTAATTTTGGACTGTACTACATGTATCAACCCTTCAAAACCCACACCTCCACAGCCTACCACCTTACAGATGCAGTGGGCGGCTACAGCTCGGTATTGAACAGCACATCAGCCGTAGACAATATGTCCTACGGAATCAATATAGGGGCAAAGATTTTCTTTGGCAAGAAGCAGGCGACCCCATTGGTCATCACTTCGGTAGACAAGGTATCGCCTACAGCATGCGGAATGACCGACGGCAGCATCGCGATTAACGGCCTGAAGCCCGACAAATCGGTAACTATAGACTACAAGCTGGACGGCATCCAACAAAACCAGTTTGCGGCCACTGTGGCCCGCGATGGCCGCGTGACGATGGACAAACTCGCAGCTGGGGAGTACTCGGGCATTAAGGCGATGGTGGGTCATGAATTGGTGACCACACCCACCGTGAACCTCTACGACCCTCCTATGGCGTCGCCATCGCAAATTGTTGCCAACCCTACGGCAGCGGGCAACTGCAACGGCTTCGTTATCCTGAAGGGCATGCCGGCCAACACGGTTGCCACCATCTCCTATATGCTCAATGGCGTAGCACAAATGCCGTTTACCGGCAAAGTGGACTCCGACAGGTTGATTACCCTCAATGGATTGTGTGCAGGGAAATACACCTCGGTTATGGCGGTGGGCAAGAAATGCTCGGCCCCGTGCCCCGATTTCACACTTGCTCCACCCGAGTCGCCCATTGCCGACGACCTTTCGAAAATGCAAGTGGTGAATAAGCTCACCGGCGATGGCAACGCCTCCTCCTTTGGTAGTGAGTCGGTAGATATCGCCACGCCAATGTTGTTTGATGTGAACGAATATGTGCTGCATCCCGAGGCATACCCTATCATCAACCAAGCCTTTAGGGCCTTGCAGCAAAACAAGAGGGCATACCTCATTGTTCAGGGCAATGCAGACTCTACGGGCGAAGAGGCCAAGAACGTTCCGTTGTCGCTCAACCGGGCAAAGGCAGTGAAACATGAGTTGACCAAGCGTGGCATCAAGCCATGGCGCATCACGACCATTGGCCATGGCAGTAAAGACCCCGTTGCCACCAACAAGACCTACATAGGCAAGGAAGAAAACCGTAACGCGGTAATGACCATTTTTAACGGCAAAACGGAGCCCATGATTACGGAGGACAAAAAATAACCTCAATCGAATTGGAATGCGCACCTGCGGAGCGTCCTGAATGGATGCTCCGCAGGTTTTTGTTGGGTGGAGGGGTAAAATGCAAAGCCGATGGCGGTTACCGACAGTTGCATTTGGCACTTGAATTCAGCCTTACTTCACCCCAATCATCGGGGCACGATGGCTTGCTTTACCGGCCCTCAAGCGAAGCGCCCCTATCTTCCC
>CAIVHI010000370.1 GCA_903905685.1 uncultured Bacteroidota bacterium
ATGAAAATAAAAGTAATAAATAAATCAAAGCACGAACTACCATCTTACGCTACCAATGCAGCAGCAGGTATGGATTTGCGTGCTCACCTTGCCGAGCCGATTGTGATTAAATCATTAGAGCGAACATTAGTACCAACAGGCTTATTTATTGAATTACCTGTTGGATACGAAGCACAAATTCGACCGCGGAGCGGGCTTGCATTTAAGAATGGCGTTACAGTACTTAATTCGCCTGGCACTATTGATGCTGATTACAGAGGCGAAATAAAAGTGATATTAGTAAATCTTTCTAAAGACGATTTTATAATTAATGACGGTGAGCGTATTGCGCAAATAGTGATTGCAAAGCATGAACAAGCCGAATGGATTGAAGTTGAACACTTAATAGAAACAGACCGTGGTGCCGGAGGATTTGGGCATACTGGCACAAAATAAAATATGAAAATAATTATTCCAATGGCGGGCATGGGCAAAAGGATGCGCCCACACACCCTTACTACTGCAAAACCATTGTTGCCGATAGCCGGCAAGCCCATCGTGCAAAGATTGGTGGAAGATATTTTGGCAACAGGCACCGAGAAGGTAGAGGAAATCGCCTTTATCATTGCGCCTACATTCGGCAAAGAGGTGGAACAACACCTTTGCAAAGTGGCCGAAGATTTAGGAGCCAAAGGCCGCATCTGTTATCAAGAGCAACCCTTGGGTACAGCCCACGCCATTCTGTGTGCCAGCGAATTGCTGAACGGCAATGTGTTCATCGCCTTTGCCGATACGCTGTTCAAGGCAGAGTTCAGCTTCGATGCCGCCAAGGATGCCATTGTTTGGACGCAAAAAGTGGAAGATCCCACGGCTTTCGGCGTGGTCAAACTGAATGCCGACAACCAAATAACCGCCTTCGTAGAGAAACCTAAGGAGTTTGTATCAGACTTGGCCATTATTGGTGTATACTACTTTAAGGACGGCCAACGCTTGAAGAGCGAATTGCAACGCCTTATAGATTTGGACATCAAGCTGAAAGGGGAGTACCAAATTACCGATGCTATGGACCATATGCTCCAAAACGGCATCAAGTTCTATACCGACCAAGTGCAGGAATGGCTGGATTGCGGCAACAAAGATGCAACGGTGTATACCAACCAACGCATTTTGGAAATCAAATCGGGCAGCGAGAAATTGGTGGCTGACAGTGCCGTTATCGAGAATTCGGTAGTTATTGCGCCCTGCTATATTGGTGAAGGCGTGGTGATTAAGGATTCGGTGGTTGGGCCGCACGTATCGTTGGAGAAAAACGTGAAGGTACACGACTCCCGCATCGTGAACAGCATTATTCAGGCCGATACCGTGGTTAAGAATATCAATATTAACAATTCGATGTTGGGGAAAAACATAGTTTACGGGGATAAGCCCAAAGAATTGAGCTTGGGGGATTTCTCCACACAAATATGATTAGATACGCGGTTTTCAGGTGGTTGGCGCTCGGTGTTGCATGGCTTTTTGCAGGCAGCGTGACGGTGTCTGCGCAACGGATGCCCACCGATACCGTCGAGGTGCCCAAGGCCGGCAAGACGGCGCAAGTGGATGCGGTGTTTTTTGATGCGGTTAGGGCCAAAATGCACGATGACGACAAGTTGGCCATCGAATTGTTTGAGAAGTTTGCAGAGGCCAAGCCCGACGGTGCCGCCTATTTCGAACTTGCAAAGCTGTATGCTAACGGGCGGAAGCAGGACAAAGCCGAACAGTGCATCAAAAAGGCCATCGCCATAGACGACTCTAACAATTGGTATAAAAACGAATATGCCACCCTTTTGGCAGACCGGGGAGCCTATGCCGATGCCGCGCTTATTATGGCCCACCTTACCGATTTGGAGCCAGACAACGATGAATACCCCTTGGTAGCCGCAGAGTATTACGAAAGGGCCAAAAAGCTGGACGAAGCATTGAAGTTTCTCGACAAAGCATTGACCCACAGTGGCAACGACCCCGAGATTTTGTTGAGGAAGATGCAACTGTATCTGGAGCTAAACGACGTGGAGCGTGCAGCGGCCACCGTTGTTCAACTCATAGCCGGCGACCCCAAAAACGGCAAGTATTATAAAATGTTGGGCGAGATTTACGAGAACAACAAAATGCCCGACAAAGCCGCCGAGGTTTATGGGCAGGCTCAAAAGATGCTCCCCAACGACCCCTCGGTACAATTGGGCTTGGCCGAGCACTTCCTTAAAGCGGGAGATACCGCCAAGTACAAGACCTTTTTGAAGCAGGCGATTTTCAACAAAGAGTTTGACCCCGATTTGCAGTTGAAGCTGCTGGAGGCTTACCTTCAAAACCTGCCCAACGATACCGTTGCAAGGCTGGAGGGCATGCCCATCATCTTGGAGCTGATGAGCCAACACCCCAAAGACCCCGAGATTCTGGCCTACTATGGCGACTTCCTCGAGAGCGACGACCAATTCGAAAAAGCTACCGAAGCCTATAAGAAGTCTATAGCGCTCAATCAGTCGAGATTTGATGTGTGGTTGAAGTTGCTCCAAAACTATTCCGACAAGCAGAGTGCCGATTCGCTCGTTAAGTATAGCGAAAAAGCACTGAGGCTGTTTCCCAATCAGGCATTGGCCAGCTACTACAACGGTATAGGCCACTTCAATAAAAAGGAATATCCGGCCGCAATCAAGGCTGTGAACAGGGCCATAGACCTACAGCCCGACACCAAGCCGGAGTTTTTGGCCGCCATGTATTCCACACTGGGCGATATCTACAACATCACCAAGCAATACGAGCTATCAGACCATGCCTTCGATAAGTCGCTTACATTGCAACCCGACGATGCCACCGTGCTGAACAACTACAGCTATTACCTTTCCGAACGCGGTGTGAGGCTGGACGATGCCGAACGGATGTCTAAAAAGTCGTTGCAGGTGCGGCCGGGCGAAGCCACATTTTTGGATACCTACGGCTGGATTATGTACAGAAAAGGCGACTACGACAATGCCCGCGACTACATCAACCAAGCCATCTTGAAATACGGCGGCAAAGCCGATGCAACCATTTACAACCACTTGGGCAATACTTACTACAAGCTCAAAGACGTTGACAAAGCCGTTGAGAACTGGAAGATAGCCAAAGAAAAAGGTGGCGAAGACCCATTGCTCGATAAAAAGATTAGCGAGAGAAAACTTTATGAATAGACTGGTAGCTTTATTTTTTGCATCTGCCGTTTTTACGTCTTGCTCCATCCATAAAAAAATTGCGGTCAGTTCACCCTCCTCCGCGTCAACCGTTACTTCCGCTGCAAAGCCAGAGGTAGTATCGGCTGCGGTGGTGCCCAAGAAGGACTCCGCGGTGGTTCGTACTCCCGATTCGGCAGAAGCGAGGCGTAATGCTATTGCAGCATTACGCCCGGTATTCAACCACCGCACGATGTTCAACAGTTTCTCGGCCAAGGCCAAGGTGGTGTATGAAGACGGCCAAGACAACAGCCATGAGTTCACCGCCAACATCCGCGTGCGAAAGGACAGCGCCATTTGGGTTACGGTATCGGCACTGGGCGGTATGGTGCAGGCCGCGCGAATATTGATAACGCCCGATACGTTCAGGATGATCAACTACATAGACCGTGAAGTGGTGGTGCTGCCTGCGGCCGATGCGGTCAAGATATTGCCGGCCAAACTCGATTATTCCACCTTGCAGAACCTGATTATCGGCGACCCCCTCAGGAACTCGGAAATTACCCTCGCTGCCACCACAGATTCGAGCTGGTGGTTCGAGACGCGCGACAACGACTACATTCAACACGTAGCATTTGCCCGGCCCGACTCGCTCATGGCCGTTGGCACCCTCGATGCGGTGCGGGAGGGTGGCGCCAATGCGCTGGTGGAATATGGCGACTATGAGCCGGTAAGCGAAAAAAAGGTGGCCACGCATCGCACAGTCACCATTACCAATGCCGGCAAGAAGTTCATATTCGACCTGAAATTCCAGTCGCCGCTTTTTGATTTGCAGGTAGATTTCCCGTTCAATATCCCTAAGAATTACGGCACCAAGTAGCGGTCTATTCGCCCAAACTACCTACTTGCGATAATGCCGATTTAGTTCGCGCTTCTTGG
>CAIVHI010000371.1 GCA_903905685.1 uncultured Bacteroidota bacterium
AGGGAAGCATTGCAAACCGATTAATTGTTACTTAAGGGTTTTGGCGCGCCCCGTTGGATACCGAGAGTGTTCAACGGGGCGCTTTGACAAATCCATTATAGACAGTGGTGTATTTACAGTATCCGGCACATTGCCTTATTTCCAAAGGTTCCTATCCTAAATAACTTGGCCCTATGTGGAAAAAAGATAAACTTATTGCGGTGGGTGTTGCAAGTCTGGTAGGATGGGCTTGTGCATATTTGGCGATAGTTGTTTATAAGGATTATGCCGGAGGGCTCTTTGTCTGGCTTCCCATTGTTTTAGGGATTTTATCCACGTTGCTTTACGGCAGAAACTCCATTCCAACAAAGGCTAAGCTTAGGCGTGCCGCCCTAGAAACCCTTTTGGTTTTTAGTTGCGGCTTGGTACTGTTTGCTTTCGACGGTGTAATTTGTATTGTAATGGCGGTACCGATCGGTTGGCTGTTTACATGGGTTGGGTACCGAATCGGATACGCCATACTGAAAAAAAGGAATGGTAATCCTTCGTACTCGGCCATGGTATTGCTCATCGTTTCCGTTCCATTTTTCATGGCATTTGAGCATAGGCATTTAGACTTCAACGGCTTGCGTTCTGTTACCACGTCAGTAGATATTGATGCTTCATTGGATGAAGTGTGGCGGAATGTGGTCACATTTCCACAGCTTGATGAGCCTCATGAATTTATTTTTAGAACTGGTATCGCGTACCCTATCAACGCCACTATCGATGGAACTGGAATTGGGGCAATTAGACATTGCAATTTCACTACAGGGTGTTTTATTGAGCCAATTACGGTTTGGGATGAAAATAAATTGTTGAATTTCTCGGTTTTGGATCAACCCGACCCCATGAAGGAACTAAGTCCCTACAACATTCACCCCAACCATTTACATGGTTATTGGGTTTCACGACGGGGCTCATTCAAGTTGACTCCTTTAGCTAACGGTCACACCCTACTCGAAGGTACGACTTGGTATGAAAACAAAATTAGGCCGGATTTCTATTGGACAATTTGGAGTGACTACATCGTTCATAGCATTCACCTTCGAGTTTTGCAGCACATCAAGAAATTAGCTGAAAAAAATGCATAGTATAGAAAAATTTATTTATGCTGAATTTTACTTGATAAGTTGCCGGCCCACATTCAAAGAGTTGATACTTTTATTGCATTAGAGAAACGTTCAGGGTTTATTTGCGCAATTTGTCGCGACTGGGTTATTCGGAGGATTCGACGTTTCTGGCGGAGATCTCTCTATTTTTTTTCGGTTGCCGCCGCCATCAATTCGGGAACGTCAACACAAACTCCGAACCTTCGCGATACTCGGTGTTGACGTGAACAGATACATTGTGCAGTCTGAATATTTTCTCGGACAGGGAGAGCCCGATGCCGAAGCCGGGGAAGCCCGCTGAATTGGTGCCCCGCTTGAAGGGGTCGAAGATGCGCTTTACGTCGGCTTCCGGTATCGGCATGCCCAAATCTGTAATGCTGATGATGGTGGCATGGGCTTGGCCGGTTATGGTGCATGTCACCTTTTTGTTGCCGGAGAACTTAAGTGCATTTTTGATGATGTTGCCGATGGCGATGAACAGTAGGTGGCGGTTGCCGGGGAAGGTGTATTTTGCTATATCAGGGCCCAACCTATAAACCAACTCGATATCGCTACCCGGCACCTTGTTGCACCATTCGTCCTTCACTTGCCAAATCAGCTCATCGAGCCTGATGTCTTCAAAGCCGGATTCGATGTTGGTTTGGGCCATCTCCAACAAATTCTCTATCAGTTCGTTCAACTTTACGGCTTCGTTCAGCACCCTGTTCAGGGTTTGAGTGTAGTCGTCGGCTGTCCGGGGTTGTGCCAACGTCACTTCCACATCGCCGATGATGGCTGTAATGGGCGTGCGCAGCTCGTGGGAGGCATTGGCGATGAACGATTTTTGGGCGTCGAAGCTTTGGTCGAGGTGTTCGAGCAGGTTGTTGAACGTGACCACCAATTCATTGATTTCGTCCTTGCTGCCCTTGGCTTCCAGCCGCCTGTCCAAACTGGTTGACCTGATGATCTTCACATCCTTGATGACTTTGGAGATGGGCGACAGGGCATTGCGCGAAAACAGCCGCCCCAGTAGGAACATGATGAACAGCGACAAAACGTAGGCAAAAAGCATGTCGATAAACAGCTCGTGCATGCGCTTGAAGCCATAAGTGTCGTTGGCGGAAATGAGCACCACGAAGTTTCCCGAGTTGTCGTTGTAATACAGCCCTACCACCTGCCGGCTGCCTAAGCGGTAGGAAATCTGTTTGTGGCCCACCACCCGGTCTATTACCTCCTTGGGCCATTGGTACTCATCTTGTTTGATGAACACCGGTTGGTAGGCGTTATCATATATCCTGATGATTTCATCGGGTAGGAAGAGTGGGAATTTCCTTTGGACGTCGCGGAACTTTTCTTTCGACAGGTTGTCCTCTGCCAGATACAGCTCGGCCACCGTCAACGCGCGGTCGTAAAGGCGGTCGTTGAAGTCTATGCGTCTGTTTTTTTCGGTAGTTATGTAGATACCCGCCAGCACGAGGAACAGCAACACTGCGAAGATGCCCGTAAACTGCAAGGAAAGCCTGTCTCGTATTTTCATGGTCGTTGTTTGTAGGGGCGGTCAATTGTCGCGAAGCACATAGCCCATGCCGATGACGGTCTGTATCAATGGTTTCGAAAAGCCTTTATCCACCTTGCCACGCAGGTAGTTGATGTAGACGTCGATGACATTGGTTCCCCGGTTGAAGTCGATACCCCACACGGTTTCCGCAATGTATGCCCTTGAAAGCACGCGGTTTTTATTGGTCATCAGCAGCTCAAGCAGTGCAAATTCCTTGGCCGTCAAG
>CAIVHI010000372.1 GCA_903905685.1 uncultured Bacteroidota bacterium
AATGACCAAATCGGGACGCAGCTTCTTCACTTTGGCAACGGCATTGCTCACCATATTGGCTTCGGGAGATGGACTGCTGCCGAAATTGGAGTAAGACAACAGCGCTATTCGCGGCTTGATGTTGAGGTGGCTAACTGCCTGGGCTGTGAGTAAAGTGATGTCTACCAATTCATCTTCCGTTGGGAAGAAATTCAAGGTGGTATCGGAGAAAAACAAGGGTCCTTTCTTGGTGAGCATCACATACATGCCTGCCACACGTTGGGCACCCTCGGCCATACCGATGATGTCTAACGCCGGTCGAATAGTGTCCGGATATTTGCGGGTGAGGCCCGAAACGAGTGCATCGGCCTCACCATTGCTCACCATCATGCAGCCAAAATAAGGCCGCTCGCGCATAACCTTTTTAGACTCATATAAGTTCAACCCTTTACGCTTCCGTTTTTCAAAAAGTGCAGCGCCATATTCGGCCCTCTTGGCCTCAGAGGCATCGCTCTTCGGGTCTATAATCTCTACATCCGACAAATGGATACCGTTTTCTTCAATAAGGGTACGAATGCGGTCGGGCCGCCCCAAAAGTATCGGGATGGCTATACCTTCATCCTTGACTATTTGGGCCGCCTTAAGTATTTTGATGTTTTCCGCCTCGGCAAATACCACCCGCTTCGGATTCTGTTTGGCCTTGTTGATGACATACCTCAATATCATGTCATCGGAGCCAAGCCTGCCGTATAGTTCCGACTCGTAGGCAGACCAGTCGGCTATGGGCCTCCTGGCTACACCGCTTTCTATGGCTGCCCGCGCCACGGCCATGGAGACAGTAACCAACAACCGCGGGTCCATTGGTTTGGGAATGATATAGTTGGGGCCGAACTGTAGAGAGCTGTCATTGTAGGCCACGTTTACGATGTCGGGCACCGGCTCCTTGGCCAATGCGGCCAATGCCTGAACGGCAGCCAATTTCATGGCCTCGTTGATGCAAGATGCACGAACATCGAGCGCCCCACGGAAAATGTAGGGAAAGCCCAATACGTTGTTCACCATATTGGGGTAATCGCTCCGGCCGGTAGCCATAATCACATCAGGGCGCGCTTCAATGGCCTCGTCGTAAGTGATTTCGGGGTCGGGATTGGCCAGGCCAAAAACGATGGGGTGGTGCGACATGGATTTGACCATGTCTTTAGATACGATATTGCCTTTTGAGAGCCCAATAAACACATCGGACCCCACCATAGCCTCGGCCAATGAAATTGAAGTGCAGTACTGAATGAATTCCTTTTTGTGTTCGTCCAAATCGTTGCGATCGGCTGTAATCAGCCCTTTGCTGTCGAACATGAAGATGTTTTCCACCCGCGCACCAAGGGCACGGTAAATCTTACAGCACGAAATTGCAGCAGCACCTGCGCCGCTCACCACAATTTTCACTTCTGCAATATTCTTGCCCACTATCTCTAAGGCATTCAACAGCGCAGCTCCCGAAATGATGGCCGTGCCATGTTGGTCGTCATGCATAATGGGGATATTCAACTCTTGCTTCAAACGGGTCTCTATCTCGAAACACTCCGGTGCCTTGATGTCTTCCAGATTGATACCGCCAAATGTAGGTTCTAGGGCCTTGACTACCTTGATGAATTGGTCCACATCCTTGCAATCCAACTCAATGTCGAATACATCGATGTCGGCATAAATCTTAAACAGCAAGCCCTTGCCTTCCATTACGGGCTTGCCGGCCAATGGCCCAATGTCGCCAAGACCAAGCACTGCGGTACCATTACTAATGACTGCAACGAGGTTGCCCTTGGCAGTATACTTATATACGTCATTGGGATTAGCATAAATCTCCATGCACGGCACGGCTACACCGGGAGAATAAGCCAAAGCCAAATCCCGCTGTGTCTTGGTTTCTTTCGAGGGTATCACCTCAATTTTCCCAGGCCGTCCCTTGGACTGGTAATCCAATGCATCTTCCTTCCTTATCAATTGTGCCATTGTTATTGCAATTAATCCAACCAAATGTACTCACTACCGGGAGATTATCCGAATGATTGTTAACAGCTTCCATGGCCCCGGACAAAAAAAACGACGGTCGGCAGGAAACCCTGCCGACCGTCGCAACTATGGACTAAGCCAATAATGCTTATTCCTTCACGAGCCTTTGAACAACTTTCTTGTCGCCGGAAGTGAATTCCACCATATAGACACCTGAGGCGAGGTTATCCAAAGGCAATGTAATGCTGCCGTTTTGTTGGATACCCAAATCTTGGGTCACCACGCAAACGCCTTCTACAGTCAATACACGTACCGTGGTCTTCGCGCTTTCAGGAGCGTTGAATGTTACCGTCACACCGCTAGAAGCAGGGTTGGGCACCATCAACACTTTCAGGTTGCTTTGACCTGCAGCCACAGGAGCATTGGCAGGTGCCAAGCCCAATTCGAAGCGGTTGTCGCCTTGCGTAGCTGCGTCTTTGGTAATCGAGAAGCGGTATTCAACACCTTGGTCGAGGAGCGTATACTTGCCGAGATACTTGTCGTGCAGGTAAACCACGCCACCCGAAGGCACACTGAAGTTGTCGGCACGAATCACGAAGTCTTGGTTGTAGTTGCTCGTAATACCCAATGGTATAACCTTACCTTCCTCGAACGGACGCGAGTCGATGCTCAATGGATGGTGGTCTGCAGACCAGCTGTAGAAGTTCATGTCGGGGTTTACAGGCTTGCCTGCATCACCGCGACCCTCTTCCACATCCTTCGCGTCGGCATTGAACTTCAACTTCATACCGTCCCAGAAATGGTTGTCCATGTCATAAACATTCAACGTTACCACATCGGATGTTTCTTTCAACAACTCAATGGACGGAGTGGTTGCTTTGTTGCTCTCGTTGAAAATCAATACACTATTGTTGTTGGCAGCGCGCACTTGGTAGGAGCTGTTTGCAGCAATAACATAGGGGGTAAGTGTCGACTCGGACACCGTCACAAAACCACCGGCAGTTGCCGCATACGGATTCCACACATAAACCGCAGCCTGTGCCAACTGGCCCGAAGTGTAAGCATTGTAAACAACCGTACCGATATCCACTGGAGAAGGATAAGGGTTCGACTTCTGGTTGTAGTCTTGGAGGTAAGCACCGGTAGTAGAGGTCAAAGAACCTTTTTGGAGCTTCATATCCAATGTTCCTTGGTTTACACTACCCCACTGGCGAACCGTTACCGGATCGATGGTGTAGGTAGTGGAACCGGTCAAACCTTCGCCTTTCGAACCGCGGAAGAACAAGCGGAAACCTTGGAACCTGTGAACCAAGTTGCTATCGGCGCTAACATGAACACCGGCAGCCGTTGAA